>JALWME010000178.1 GCA_027083995.1 Sulfurovum sp. | reverse complement strand
GCTATCATGATAATCAGCAATGCCCAGAACCAGTACTTAAACAACCCTCTTTTATGTGCAGGAGCCACATTTGGACTTCTGTCTATAAACGGTAGTGCAAAAAGTGCTACTTGTGCAATCGCAAATGCAATCAATCCGATATCTTTAGAGAATGGACGTAAAATCTCATAAGACCACAAGAAATACCATTCTGGGTAGATGTGTGCAGGCGTTTTGAGTCCATCTGCAGGGTCAAAGTTTACAGGGTCCATCGCAAAATTAAAATGGTAGAATACCAGGTAAAAGAAAAGTATGAAATAAACACCCATCACAAATACATCTTTAGACAAGAACACTGGAGAAAAAGGAATAACTTTAGACTCTTTTTTCTTACCAGCTTTGTAAAGTGCTGCTGATTCCTCGAAGTCTATCTCTTCACCCTCTTGATTGTTTACATGTGGTAATCTCAGTGTGCCAAAATGTAGCACAATAAGACCAATAATCACCAATGGAATAAGCAATACATGCAGCATAAAAAAACGTGTTAAATATGCATCACCTGGTACGTAGTCACCACGTATCCACTCAACAAGTCCATATGCTTCAAGTGAACCGCCAGAGAAAAGATTGGTAATTACCATACCTGCCCAATAAGACATTTGCCCCCATGGTAACATATATCCAGAGAATGCTTCAGCCGAAAATGCAACAAAAAGTCCCATACCTGAAAGCCAGATAAGCTCACGTCCACGTTTGTATGAGCCATAGTAAATACCTGTAAACATATGAATGTAAATGATAAGAAACACGATAGATGCACCCACACCGTGAATATGTCTCCACAACCAACCATACCCTACTTCAGACATAATCGTATAGTTTACAGAGTCAAATGCTAAATTTGTATCTGGTTTATAGTACATAAGTAAGAAGATACCTGAAATCAACAGTAATCCAAAAGTAGCAGCCAGTACCATACCCATAGCCCATAAAAAGTTAATGTTTTTTGGTATCCAGTACTCTGTGTTGAGTACTCTTTTTAGTGTGTTTAGTCCTATACGCTCATCTAACCATTTGTTAGTAAAAGGTTTAGCGTTTTCATCAAAATGTGCCATATATTCTCCCTTATACCGTTAGACCAGCGTCTAGCATTTTTTTATACTCAGGGCCTGTTTCACCTAAAATAAGCTTTGTGCCTGCTATTTTAAATGGTGGTATCTCAAGTGGGCTTGGCGGTGGGAGATTGGGTTCATTTATGCCAGAAGCATCAAACTTTCCTCCATGACAGGCACAGAAAAAGATATGGTCAGATTTTTTGTATGCGGGAATACACCCTAGGTGTGTACAAAGTCCTATAGATACATGGTATCTCTCTTCTCCTATAACAATATCTCTATCATTTGCTTCCATATCTGCTGTTTTTTTCAAGATGAAAATAGGCTTTCCTCTCCATTTCTCAACTATCAACTCATTTGGTTTTGCCACAGATAAATCTACAGTTGTAAATCCAGCTGCTTTTACTGCTGGTAATGGATCCCATGTACGCTTCGCTGCATACCCAAGTCCTCCACCAAAACCTACCAAAGCAGTAGCACCAAGTGCCATGCCCATAAAGTCCCTACGCTCTTCATTAGCCATATTTTCTCCTTGTATTTATAAAATTCTAACGTTATTATACGTGAAAATGGGTTAAAAACATGTCATAAGTAATATAAAATATAAATAAATTTAATAATACTGTTACATAAGGTAAATAGAGATAATTATAGTATTGGTTTATAATAGTTATAATCTCATATTTATTATATAGTTTTATCGTCAGTAAATAAACACCTACTTTTTATCTCTTTGTGCCATCTTTATATGTACATGAATAATATCCAATGCCGCTGGTGTAACACCTGATATCTGAGAAGCTGAAAAGAGTGTAGGAGGAGATGCAAGGGTTAGTTTTTCTATAATCTCATTACTTAACCCTGAAATGTTACTGTATACAAAACCTTGAGGTATCTTTATTTTAAGCATGGAGTCCATGTCAAGTATCTGTTGTTGTTGCTTCTCTATATAACGGTTATACTTTGCTTCAACAAGCACTTGAACAATGACCTCATCATCATACTTGTCAAACTCTGGCAACAAAACAATAAGCTTTTCTCTATTAAACGCTCCACGTCCTATAACATCTATCCAGTCTGTTTTGTCATTTATCTTCATAGCACCTATAGATTTTAGCTGTGCTAAAAACGCTTTATTTGGTGTGACACTATGGGTGCGTAAAAAGTTTAAAGCTTCATCTAAGTCTGCCTTCTTCTTCTCAAATTTTACCATATAGTCATCATCCAAAAGCCCTAATTCTTTCCCGTAGTATGATAGTCTCATATCTGCATTGTCTTCTCGTAAAAGAAGTCTATACTCAGCCCTACTTGTAAACATACGGTAAGGCTCTTTGGTTCCTTTTGTCACCAAATCATCTATAAGTACACCAATATATGCTTCATCACGACGCAAGATAAAGGGTTCTTTACTTTGCACACTCAGTGCTGCATTGATACCTGCCATAAGCCCTTGGGCTGCTGCCTCTTCATAACCTGTTGTACCGTTTATCTGTCCTGCTGTATAGAGTCCTTCAATCTTCTTTGTCTCCAGGGTATGCTTAAGCTCAGTAGGTTGCACAAAGTCATACTCGATGGCATATCCGTAACGTACTATCTTGGCATTTTCCATCCCTACAACTGACTGTACCATCTCCAACTGCACATCTATAGGAAGTGAGGTACTCATACCATTGATGTAGTACTCCGTCTCATCAATGGTTTGAGGCTCTACAAATATCTGATGTCTTGGACGGTCTCGAAACCGGCTTATTTTATCTTCTATACTTGGACAGTAGCGTGGCCCTGTACCTTCTATCTGTCCAGAAAACATAGGTGCTCTGTAAAAATTACTCTCTATTATCTCATGGGTAG
>JALWME010000177.1 GCA_027083995.1 Sulfurovum sp. | reverse complement strand
CAATCTCTTTTGCTATCTTAACTACCTCATCATAGGGCTGTGGTGCCAACAAAACTTGCTTCTGTATGCTACGTATCTTTGTGGAAGCTATCTCTTCTATCGTATCGCCCAAAAATGCCTGATGGTCTAAACCTATAGGGGTGATGATACTAAGCTCCTTGTCACAGACATTGGTCGCATCAAACTCGCCGCCAAGCCCAGCTTCCAACACCATGAGATCACAATTTTCAAAAACTACAAATGCTAAAAGTGTCGTGTATTCAAAATAAGAGAGTGCATCAGACATCTCTTGACCTAAAATAGTAAAAAGTCTTTGGTGGGCTACTTCTAATACCTCATCAGAGACATCAGTACCATCTAACCAAATACGTTCATTAAATTTTAAAATATGAGGTGAAGTATAATGACCAACACTATAATTCCTAATTCCTAATTCTTCTCTCCTAATTTCTTGCCCATAGGCAAGATGTGCCACTATTCGCCCTGTTGAACCCTTACCATTGGTGCCTACAATATGCACTGTTTTAGGATGTTTTATATGAGGTTTAAGTAGACCATAAGCTGTATGTACACGCTCATGGTCTATCTCTTTGTAGTAAAGCGGTTTGCTACTTAAAAAAGTATCTAACTCCTCACTGTTCACTCCTCACTCCTCACTGATTTAAGCATCCCTTTTGCACTGACATACGCTAAAAATTCGTCTAATGCTTTTTCCAAACCTTTACGTATAGCCTCTGTTCTTAAAGTAGAAGAACTAAGTGAAGAGGCCTGTATATCTGCTTCATGTACTGCATTTATATTTTTCTTTACTTTCCCCTGTTTGGTCAACATATCAAACATCACTCGTATATTTACACGGTATCGCGTCACATATCCATCTTCATACGCAAGTGGCAGAAATGTACTTCCTGCATAAGTGATACGTATTTGACTTTGTGCTTTTTCTTTACTCACTACACGTCCCTTAAAACGTGTATACACCAAACGATTCATTTCATCTTTTACAAAAGGTGCATTTTCAGGTTCTACCCTGTCTACCATCACCTCGACATACACTGTATCTTCAAAGATGTTTTTTATCATATGAGAGGAGGGTTTGTAACCGCAAGCAGTTAGTAGCAGTGCTACTAAAGTGAAGAGTGGAGAGTGAAGAGTGAAGAGTTTCCAATTTTGTAAAAAAGTTTTATTGTTTGGATTCATTTGTATCTATCCTCTAATTTTTAATTTAATTGGATTTCACTGCAAGATTTACCAATTTATTAGGTACTACTATCTCTTTTGTTATACTCATACCCTCAAGCCACTTTGCCCCTGCTTCTTTTGCAGCAGTTAAGATTTCATCATTACTCGCAGTGGGACTCATCTCTATCTCTGTACGTTTTTTTCCACCTATCATCACCATATAAAGTATAGAGTCTTGCACAAACACCTCTTCTTTGACTTCAAGCTTAGCACCCAAGTTCTCTCTACTAAACAACATTTCAGAGAGTTCCGTAGTCACATGAGGTATGATGGGTTCCAAGAGGTTTAACATAATGTACATTCCTTCACACCATACCCCTGCATCATCTTGTTTATCCAGTGCATTTAATGCTTCCATACAAGCAGCTATGAGTGTATTAAACGCAAACGTTTTTTCGTAGACATCTGTAGATTTCTGTAAGGCTTCATAGACTTTTACACGAGCAGTTTTAGACTCTTTACTTAGTGTACTTTGATCTATCTCTGGCAAGGTACTGCCTGCAACTCTCTCTTTTCTGTCATAGAGTTTTTTAATAAACCTAAACGCACCTTCAACCGCTGAGTCATTCCACTCTAACTCTTTGGCTGGAGGTGCGGCAAACAGCGTAAAGAGTCTTGCAGTATCTGCACCATATTTTTCTACTAAAGCATCAGGGTCTACAGTATTACCTTTAGATTTGGACATCTTCGCACCATCCATAAGCACCATACCCTGTGTAAGCAGGTTTTCAAAAGGTTCATCTATATCATGGTACCCAAGGTCACGCAGTACTTTAGTAAAGAAACGGGCATAAAGCAAATGCAAGATGGCATGTTCTATCCCACCGATGTACTGATCCACCCCTAGCCAGTAGTTTGCATCTTCTTTGTCTATGCCTATATCATTCCACTTCTTAGGGTTGGTTGCATAACGAAACTGATACCAGCTAGACTGCACAAAAGTATCAAGCGTATCTGTCTCACGCTTGGCCTCTTTGCCACACTTGGGACAGGCACAGTTTTTCCATGTTGGGTGATTCTCCAATGGATTTCCTTCCCCTGTAATCTCCACATCTTCAGGTAAGGAAATAGGTAAATTCTCCACTTTTTCAGCCACCAATCCACACACATCACAATGTACAAATGGGATAGGTGCTCCCCAGTAACGCTGACGGCTTATACCCCAGTTTCTTAGCTTGTAGTTGGTTGTACCTTTACCTAAAGACTGCTCTTTAAAATAAGCGATAATTTTTGCTTTTGCTTCTGTATTTTTCACACCTGTAAATGACTCTGAATTCTCTAAGACACCCTCTAGTGTATAAGGTAACTCTTCCCCACCAAATATCACCCTTTTTATAGGTAAATCATATTTTGTTGCAAATTCGTAATCTCTCTCATCATGAGCAGGTACTGCCATCACAGCCCCTCCACCGTAACTTGCAAGTACAAAGTTGGCTGTCCATACAGGTATCTCTTCTTTGGTTAAAGGGTGAATGACAGTTAACCCTAAGTCATACCCCTCTTTACCCTCTTTGGCACGTTCTATTTCTGTCATATTAGCAATAGCAACTATTTTTTGAGCTGTTTCACTCTCTAGCAAATTATTATCAAGCAGGTATTTAGTAATAGGGTGTTCTGCTGCAAGTGCAGAATAGGTCACACCATAAATTGTATCTGGACGTGTAGTAAAAACAGTATATCTATCAAAATTTCCACCAAGTTTTGCTTTACAA
>JALWME010000176.1 GCA_027083995.1 Sulfurovum sp. | reverse complement strand
TGCCTTGAAATAGTATCAAAAGTATAATACCAGTGGATAATCCCAATACAATCTGCATCTTACTGTTCATCTCATCTGCAATATTTTGCATTTTTGTCTTAAGGATAATACTGCAAGAGTTTAAATCATCTGCATTGTATTTTTTTATGACGGCATTAAATGCAGTCATATCTGTAACACGTTGAAACTTACTTTCCATAAAATCTTTAAGTTTTTCTCTTAACAGCATTTTTGCTCTTGCCTGGTTTTGTGGTTTTTCAACTTCTGACATCACGGCAGAGGTAAACTCAGGCACACGCCGCCTCAAATCTTTAAAATCTATGATAGAGTCAGTAATTATTTGCTTGGTTGAACCCAAGATACTGTCTAAAAACCCGCGGCTATTTTGGTTACGTTTACGTACAACTCTCTCAGCCTCAAGAATAAGTGTGTCTATAATGGTTTCTATATAGCCTTCTATCTCTTCTCTATTGTTTGCATTTAGATTAAAGGTTTCTATTTTATTGTCTATTATTTTTGTGATTTTTCTTGTCCATACATCAGAATTGAATATGCCATACTGGACAGAATGAAGTGTGCCATAGTCAAGTTTAACAATTTTTGCTTCTTTGCCTTTTTGTGTAAGTTGTACAGAGATATAAATAGTAATTATTAGCAACACAATACTCACTAGCATAAGAATATTTGATATTATTTTTTTAATCCCCATATAAAAAGACACTCCCATCTTGGCTTAATGATTCTTAAGTATAGCAAAATTATACTATAGGTCTGTTACAAGAAATTGCTAATCACACTATAATTATTGTTTCAAATACAACTCCTCATCTCTCTTGTTGGATATACTATGAAATTCGCTACAATATAATAAATATTTTCAAGGGTATCCATGGTAGAAAAAACTCAAAAAATCGGAATATCTTTAGCCACACTGGGACTAGATGAAAAAATACTCCAAGCCCTCAAAGATAAAGGTTATGAGTCTGCTACACCCATACAAAAAGCACTTATACCTGCTATGTTTACGCGTGCTGACATTATGGCGGGGGCACAGACTGGTACAGGGAAGACAGCGGGATTTACTTTACCTATACTTCAAGAGCTTTCTCGTAACTTTGTAGAAGGGCAGCACTACCCAAAAGCTGTCATCATCGTGCCTACACGTGAACTTGCCAAACAGGTAGAGAATGCTGTGAAAGCTTATGGGAAATATTTGTCTTTAAACAGCATAGTCCTTTATGGTGGTGCAAATTTTACCTCTCAGGCAAATAGACTTAAGGCTGGGGTGGACATCATCGTGGCAACTTCTGGCAGGTTGTTAGAACATATCAATAGGAAAAATCTCAATCTTGGTTCTGTAGACTACCTTGTGCTAGATGAAGCAGATACTATTTTAGACATGGGCTTTGTACATGAAGTAGGCAAGATACTCCATCATCTTCCCCAGCGTCGTCAAAATGTACTTATATCAGCGACACTTACAGGTTCTGTCAAACGCCTAGCCGAACAGATACTCACCAAACCTAAACTTATAGAAGTTGACTCTATGGGAACTTCGGCAAGCTCGGTTAGCCAAGTGGTGTACCCTGTAGAAAAAGAGAAGAAGTCTGAACTGCTCTCCTACCTCATAGGTTCTCGTAACTACCGATATGTTTTAGTCTTTGTCCGCAAGAAAGGGGTAGCAGATGAAGTAGCCAAAGAATTGAACCTCACTGGACTCAAAACATCCGTCATACATGGGGGTAAAAGCTCAGGAGAACGCACAAGAGCCTTAGAAGGCTTTAAAGAGAAAAAAATACGTGTACTTGTAGCCACAGATATCGCTGCACGTGGATTAGACATACCTAACCTTGCAGTAGTCATAAACTACGACATCCCACACGTCACAGGTGACTACATACACCGCATAGGACGCACAGGTAGAGCAGGCTCAGAAGGCTTGGCTATTACACTTATATCACCTACTGAGATGATTGCACTTAAAGATGTAGAAAAACTTATGGGTAGAGCCATACCTCAAGAGAAGTTAGAAGGCTATGCACCTAAAGTAGAAATCAAACAAAAAGGTGCACGTAAAAACCCTAAAGAATATAAAAAAGCCGATGGTGCTTTTGGCAACAAGAAGAAAAAATCTACAACATTTTCAAGCACCAAAAAGCGTAAAACTACAAAGCGTGATGGGTTTAAAATGTATGATGCATCCAAGCCAAAAGATGATAAAAAGAGTAAAAAAAGAGGAAGAGGATTATAATATTTTGTATCTTAATTCTATTTTTATTTTTACGTGAAAGGTATTATAAACATGAACAAAATTAGCATTCAGTATTACAAATCTCACGTAGGAGAGATACTCTTGGGTTCATATGATGGAAAACTCTGCCTTGCAGACTGGAAGTACAGACGTATGCGAAGCACTATAGACAAACGCATACAAAGAGGCTTAAAGGCTGAGTATGTGGAGCAGGGTTCTGAGATGATAGAAAAAACTATAGTGCAAATGGAAAAATACTTTGCAGGGGAGAGAAAAGAGTTTGATATACCTCTACTTATGGTGGGTACAGACTTTCAAAAGTCTGTGTGGGAAGAACTTATTAAAATTCCTTATGGTACTACTGCATCGTACTTGGAACTCTCTAGAAACATAGACAATGAGAAAGCTGTACGTGCAGTAGCCTCTGCCAATGGAGCTAACGCTATTTCTATTATGATACCTTGTCATCGTATCATTGGAAGTAACGGAGACTTGGTAGGGTATGCAGGTGGTTTGCCTGTAAAGAAGAAACTTTTGGAACTGGAAAATAATCTATTTTCTTAAATCAGACTCATTTACTCCTATTATTGACAATTGTCAATTTAACATCGCAGTTTCTTTGTTATAGTACGGTATCTCAAAATAAAGGATAGAAAATGAACGAAGCGACAAAGGCGATTATCAAATCAACGGCACCAGTATTGAAGAAGCATGGAGAAGATATTACTTCTGTCATGTATGGCGTACTGTTTGAAAGACATCCA
>JALWME010000175.1 GCA_027083995.1 Sulfurovum sp. | reverse complement strand
ATAGAAAATATCTCTTACCTTGTTACCATTTTGGGTTTTGCCTCTGCGGGTATTGCCATTGCGATGAAAGACTGGTTTATGTCACTTATGGGCTGGCTTACTATCATGGTAGGTGGTGCCATACACGTAGGAGACAGGGTACGGTTTGTACGTGATGGTGTAGAATATGTAGGAGACATCGTAGATATTTCCATGTTACGTATGACTATGCATGAAGATATTACACTTACTACATATATGGTAAACCGTAGGGCAGGGCGTATGGTATTTATACCAAATAATTTTATATTTACCGATATGATTTCAAATTATTCTCACGCAGGACTCAAAACAGTCTGGGATGGAATAGACTTTATGATTACCTTTGATTCTGATGCACACAAAGCATCATTGATTGCCAAGGAGATTGCAAAAAAATACTCTAAAGGCTATACAGAAATCACTAGAAAACAACTCAATAAACTCAGAAGTAAATATGGAATGAGAAATACCAATGTAGAACCACGTATTTTTACACATATAGATACATATGGTATGAAAATTTCTGTATGGTATCTCACCAACTCCTATGCTACTATGACATTGAGAAGTACAATTTCTACAGAGATTATCTTACGTTTACAAGAAGAAGCCAATATTCAGATAGCATTTCCTTCTCAGTCTATTTTTATGGACAATAATGTACAACAAATAATGCAAAACCCTGATGATATGCATCCAGACGAAGAGGTATAACAATGCAAAAAGTCTACTTTAAAACTTTTGGTTGTCGTACCAATCAGTTTGATACACAGGTGATGATGTCTAAACTTAAAGATTATACACTTGCAACAGATGAGCTTACAAGTGATTTTATCGTAGTGAACTCATGCACAGTTACCAATGGTGCAGACTCCTCAGTACGTAACTACATCTCATCTATGAAACGTAAAAATCCTGATGCAAAAGTAATACTTGCAGGCTGTGGTTCACACGCTAAAGGGGAAAGTCTCTTTAAAGACAAAAAAGTATTTGGTGTTATAGGTCATTCTGAAAAAGAGAATATTAATGCTGTACTCAAAAATGAACAGCCTTTTTACCAAATAGGTGATCTTGAACATATAGACTCTACTATTGTAGACGAGTTTGTAGGCAAGAGCAGAGCTTTTATCAAAATACAAGAGGGGTGTGATTTTGCTTGTTCATACTGCATAATCCCCCAAGTACGGGGTTCTGCACGTTCACACAAAGAAGAGATTATCCTAGAACAGATTAACAAGCTTGCATCCAATGGTTTTGGAGAGTTTATACTTACAGGCACCAATGTCGGAAGTTATGGACGTGACCACAACACATCTATGGCAAAACTATTGAAAAAAATGAGCCAGATACGAGGGGTACGTCGCATACGTATAGGAAGCTTAGAACCCATACAGATAGATGATGAGTTTATGGAACTACTTTGCGAACCGTGGATGGCAAAGCAACTGCACATTGCCTTACAGCACACTTCAGACAAGATGCTTAAACTGATGAACAGAAGAAATAAATTTATATCTGATTTAGAGATGTTTCACGCTATCGCTGCAAAGGGTTATGCTTTGGGTACAGACTTTATCGTAGGACATCCAGGAGAGGATGATAGAGAGTGGAAGATTGCTATAGAGAGAGTAAAAGAACTCCCACTTACACATGTGCATGCCTTTTCATATTCAAAACGTGACAACACTGCATCAGCCACGATGAAACCTGAGATACGTGGAAATATAGCAAAAGAGCGTCATAGAGAACTCACAAATATCATCAAAGCCAAAAATTTTGCTTTTAGACGAGAACACACGCAGGGGCTTGAAGTATTATTGGAGAGTGGTAAAGAAGGAGTTTATCATGGTTTTGACCAATACTTCAACAAAGTCTCTGTGCACTCAGATGAAGATTTATCTTCAAACTGGGTTTTATTAAACGATGTGGAGGTTAGCCATGAAGGTAACAAAGCACAACTTTAATCCAAGTACAGTTATAGCTAAAAATATCAAGATTATTATAGTACTGCTCCTTTTCTTGCTTACCATACTTATCTTTACCATGCTAAGAGATACAGATACGCTACTCACACACTCCCAAGCCAATACACTTTTTACACAAGATAAAATAAAAAAAGTAACACTTGATGGTGACTACCTTCGTCTGCAAACAGATGATGCTTCTTACAAGGTATATAAAGGCTCTATCAATCAAAATGCATTTTATAGCAAATATCCCATAGAGGTTGTATCCTCCAACAATACACTTCTTGCATTTTTACTATTGCTTTTTTTTGCTGGAGCTTTTTGGTTTCTCTTTGATTTAATGAAGAAAAATAAAATTCAACAAACCAATAAACTTAAAACCTCTACGCAGGAAGAGTCACACACTGAACCTATAGTTGCTATCACTTCACGTACAACCTTTAAGGATGTTGCAGGAATATCTGATGTAAAAGAGGAGTTAGAAGAGATTATAGATTTTTTACGTGAACCTAAAAAATATCGTACTTTAGACATTCGCTTACCAAAAGGTGTTCTGCTGGTGGGACCTCCAGGTGTAGGAAAAACCCTTATCTCCAAAGCAGTTGCAGGTGAAGCCAATGTACCTTTCTTTTACCAATCAGGGGCTGGTTTTGTACATATTTATGTTGGTATGGGAGCAAAACGTGTCTCAGAACTCTTCAGAAAAGCCAAACAATCAGCTCCAAGTATCATCTTTATTGATGAGATAGATGCTGTGGGTAAAAGTCGTGGTGAATTTAGAAATGATGAAAGAGAAGCCACACTCAATCAACTTCTTACCGAAATGGACGGATTTGAAGAGAGTTCCGGTGTCATTGTTATAGGGGCTACAAACAAAATAGATGTACTAGATGAAGCACTGCTTCGTGCAGGCAGATTTGACAGACGTATACATATATCTCTACCTGATTTGGCTGACAGGGTTAAGACATTGGAGCTTTATCTTGCACACAAATCAAATAAAGTAGATATTGCTCATGTGGCTAGAATGACAGTAGGATTCAACTCTGCTGCACTTGA
>JALWME010000174.1 GCA_027083995.1 Sulfurovum sp. | reverse complement strand
GCAGCACTTTCTCGTGTAGCACTGAATGAGTTTATCGCTGAATATGATGAAGAGCAAGAGTATATCATAGAAGGTGTAGTAACGAAGACAAATAAAGGCGGATATGTCGTTGAGGTAGATGGTTTAGAATTCTTTATGCCACGTACACTTTCGTATCTCTCCTCGAAAGTTGATGCCAAAGGTAAAAAAGTAAAAGCTGTTATTGTTAAAGTAGATAAAGAAAAAGGTTCAGTTGTTGTTTCACGTAAAGAACTAATTGAGCGTGATAAAGCAAAAACAGATGAAATTGTTAGTGCATTACTTGAAAACAAAGAGCCAGTAGTTGGAACTATTAAAAAAATTACATCATATGGTATGTTTGTAGATGTAGGTGGTATGGATGGTCTTGTACACTACTCGCAAATCTCTCACAAAGGTCCAGTGAATCCTTCTAAATATTTTTCTGAAGGTGATGAAGTAAATGTTATCGCGTTAGAGTATGACAAGAAAAAAAGACATCTTTCTCTTTCTATTAAGGATGCAAATCCTGATCCTTGGGCTGATATTGATGCAATCATTGGTGTAGGTGATACAGTAACAGCTACAGTTTCCAATATTGAGCCTTATGGTGTATTTGTTGATTTGGGTGAAGATCTTGAAGCATTCCTTCATGTATCAGAAATCTCTTGGGATAAAAATGTAAAACACCCTAAAGATTACCTAGAAAACAATACAGATATCAATGTTGAAGTGATTGAGATAGACAAAGAAGGTAGAAGACTTAGAGTAAGCCTTAAAAACCTTCTTCCTAAGCCAATGGATGCATTTACTGCAGAGAACAGAGTACAGGATATTGTTAAAGGTACAGTAACATCTATTACTGATTTTGGTGCATTTGTTAAAGTGGGGGCGATTGAAGGTCTTTTACATAATCAAGAGGTTTCTTGGGACAAGTCAAAAAATGCTAAGTCAGAACTATCGATTGGCGATGAAGTAGAAGTAAAGATTATCAAAATCGATAAAGATGCAGGAAAGGTTTCACTTTCTAAAAAAGCACTCGAGGACTCTCCTTTAAAAGCATTTGCACAAACACATAAAAATGGTTCTATAGTTACTGGTACAGTCAAAGATACTAAGGACTTTGGTGTCTTTATTTCTCTTGAAGAAAATATTGATGCTCTTATTAGAATGGAAGACTTACACCCTCTTAAAATTGAAGATATTGAAAAAGGTCAAGAGATTAAGGGTGTAATTTCTTTCATTGATGCAAACAATGATAGAATAAGAGTTTCTGTCAAAAAACTTGAACGTCAAGAAGAGAGAGAAGCTATAGAACAACTCAACCTTGATCAAGATGACAGTATGACACTTGGTGATGCTTTTGGTGATATGCTCAAAAAATAATATATATACACTTCGCTAACACATATCATTTGACATGTGTTAGATTATGCGTTTTACGCATATCTTCGTACGATTTAGGTACATTAAAATTACAAAAAAGGTTATGATATGTCAAAAAAAACAATTGTTGTTTGTGACCATATACATCAAGATGGATTAAATATCCTTGAAAATGATGTTGAGATAGAATTGATAAATGCTGCAGATGAACCTAAAGATACACTTATCTCCAACATTATACCTTTAGCTGATGTAGCCATCACACGTTCTTCTACCGATGTGGATGATGCTTTTTTAGCAGCAGCAAGTAAAATTACAGCAGTTGTACGTGCTGGTGTGGGGGTAGATAATGTAGATATTCCTGGTTCTTCAAAGCAAGGTATAGTGATTATGAATGTTCCAACAGCAAATACTATAGCTGCAGTAGAACTCACAATGACACACTTGCTCTCATGTGTAAGAAAATTTCCTTATGCCCATAACAATTTAAAACTTGATCGTGTCTGGAGAAGACAGGATTGGTATGGTACAGAGCTAAAAGATAAAAAGTTAGGTGTTATTGGGTTTGGTAATATTGGCTCTCGTGTGGGGAAAAGAGCAAAAGCATTCGAAATGGATGTCATTGCTTATGATCCATATATAGATGCAGCTAAAGTAACAGATTTAGATGTAGCATATACAAAAAATTTTGAAGACATTTTGGCATGTGATATTATTACTATTCATACACCTAAAAACAGTGAAACAATTGGCATGATAGGCAAAGATGAGATAGCAAAAATGAAAGATGGTGTAATTCTTATCAACTGTGCTAGAGGTGGGCTTTATAATGAAGATGCTTTATTGGAAGGACTTAAGAGTGGCAAGGTTGCTATGGCAGGTATAGATGTTTTTGACAAAGAACCAGCAACAGAGCATCCTTTACTTGACTTGGACAATGTGACAGTTACACCTCATCTTGGGGCAAATACAAAAGAGTCACAGAAAAATATTGCTATACAGGCTGCAGAAAATGCAATTGCTGCAGCTAAAGGGATTTCATACCCTAATGCACTTAATTTGCCGATTAAAGAAAATGAGTTACCTAATTTTGTGAAACCATACCTAGAGCTTATACAAAAAATGGGGCATATGTCTGCACAAATTACCAAGTCTGCTGTGAAGTCTATTAAAGTGACAGCAGCTGGTTCTGTAGCTGACTATGTAGAGTCTATGGGTACTTTTGCTACTGTGGGGGTATTGACAGAATCTGTAGGTGATCAAGTGAATTATGTCAATGCAGAATTTGTGGCACTTGAACGTGGTATAGATATCTCAAAAGAAGTAAAAGCAAATAACTCTGGTTTCATCAATAAAGTAGGTATTAAGTTGACTACAGCAGAGGGTACACTTTCTATAGCGGGTACAGTTTTTGATGATACTGTGCAACGTATTATTGAGATAGATGACTATATATTGGATGTAGAACCAAAAGGTACAATGATATTTTTTAGAAACACAGACACCCCAGGTGTCATTGGTGATGTGGGTAAGATAATGGCACAAAATGGTTTAAATATCTCTGACTTTAGATTAGGCCGTGATTCTAAGGGGCAAGCTTTGGCGGTAGTCCGTGTTGATGGTACGGTTACTAAAAATATATTGGATGAACTCTCCTCTTTAGAAGCATGTATAAGCGTATC
>JALWME010000173.1 GCA_027083995.1 Sulfurovum sp. | reverse complement strand
GAGACCTTGGCGTTTTCACCCTCACAGATGGCTCTTTTGGTGACAAAGTTATAAATCCCACCTTTGCCTGTCTCATCCCCTGGGTACCAGTTTTGTATGGTGGAGTATTTTATCTCTGCATCTTTGAGGATGACCAGTTCAACCACGGCAGCGTGGAGTTGGTTGTCATCACGTGTGGGGGCAGAACATCCTTCGTTATAGGATACATGGGAACCCTCATCAGCGATAATAAGTGTACGTTCAAACTGTCCTGTGTTCATTGCATTGATTCTAAAGTAGGTAGAGAGCTCCATAGGACAACGTACGCCTTTTGGGATGTAGACAAAGGTACCATCGGTAAACACAGCAGAGTTAAGGGCTGCAAAATAGTTGTCAGCCATAGGTACTACAGAGAACATATACTTTTTTACAAGTTCTGGGTAGTCTTTGATGGCTTCAGAGATAGAACAGAAGATAACCCCATGTTTTTCAAGTTCTTCAGAGTATGTGGTTTTGACCGACACTGAATCCACAACAGCATCTACTGCCACTTTGACACCTGCAAGTTGTTTTTGTTCTTCAAGTGAGATGCCTAATTTCTCATAGGCCTCCAGTATCTTGGGGTCTACTTCATCAAGGCTGTCTATACCTTCTTTAGGTGCTGCAAAATAGGAGATAGATTGGTAGTCTATGGGTTCATAGTCCAGCTTACCCCAGTGAGGCTCCGTCATGGTCTCCCATTTTTTCAATGCCTTAAGCCTAAGTTCAAGCATCCATTCTGGTTCTTCTTTTTTCTTAGAGATAAACCTGATGGTCTCCTCATCCAGTCCAGGTTTAATCACATCAGTTTCGATATCTATCTCAAAGCCAAGTGCATACTCACCTGAGACAGCTTTATCTAATCCTTCATTTGCCATGTACTTCCTTCATCTATCTGTTTAATCAGATAATATTAGTCTTATTTAGATACTTATAGCACAAAAACGCTCATGCGTCAATGATAAATGACAAGAATGCAGCAAATTTGTAGATGATTTATGCAAATTCTGTCAGATAACCTAATTAAATCTAAGAGGGTCTTTGTTTTATAAAGGTATTGTAGTGAGAATTTCTTTAAAATAGTGGATAGTATAATGGAAGTAAGTGTTTTGGTTGCGGGAGGCGGATTTGAACCACCGACCTTCGGGTTATGAGCCCGACGAGCTACCAAACTGCTCTATCCCGCGACAGAATTTTATAACTCTAGGAGTTATTGGAGTGAGATTGTAGCCTGAATAAATATATTCAAACTTAAACTATCTAAAATGGATGGGGTAGAGGGATTCGAACCCCCGAATAACGGTACCAAAAACCGTTGCCTTACCGCTTGGCGATACCCCAACAATCATAAGTCATATCGCTTATGTGGACGGAATTATAGCACCAAATGTTGCACATGTCAAGAGATTTTTTAAAAAGTAAAAATTTTAATTGCTTGAGACGATAAATGAACAAACTCTAAGAAAAAAATGTAAAAAACCGTACATCAACACAAACACAATATCCTTTACGTTATAATATCATCAATATCAAAGATTAGGATAGTTATATGTCAGAAGCAATAAAACGGGTAGAAAAAGCCATAGAAGAGATAAAAAGAGGTCAGATGGTCATTATGATGGATGATGAGGAGAGAGAGAATGAGGGTGATCTTGTCTATGCAGCGACCTTCTCTACACCACAGATGGTAAACTTTATGGCAAAAGAGGCCAGGGGACTTATCTGTACACCTGTAACCAAAGAGATAGCCACAAAACTAGATTTGCTACCAATGGTAACGCACAATGTCTCTAACCATGAGACGGCTTTTACCGTCTCTATAGATTCCACTATCGCTACCACAGGTATCTCTGCGGCAGAAAGAGATGATTGTATAAGCAAACTGGCTAGTCCTCAGACCGTGGCTTCTGACTTTGTACGTCCTGGGCATATCTTTCCCCTTATTGCCAAAGATGGTGGTGTACTTGTGCGTACTGGACATACTGAAGGTTCGGTAGATTTATGTAAGCTAGCAGGGCTTGCACCTGCAGCTGTTATCTGTGAGATAATCAAAGATGATGGTACAATGGCCCGCATGGATGACTTAAAAGTATTTTCCAAAGAACACGGCTTGTGTATCGTCTATATTTCGGATATTGTTGAGTACAGACTTGCCAATGAACAACTTGTCAAACGCATCGATGAAGAAGAGACAATACTAAGAGGTATAAAGGTAGAAAAAATCACCTACAAAGACCATCTTGAGCGTACACACACTGTCATACAGTTCTATAAATCACATGAGACTGCAAATGTGAAGTTTCATAACATTGGTACAGATATAGGATTGGTGCTTGATGACAAACGTTTCTCTGCACTCAATAACGCCATAGAGTACCTTAAAAATAACGGTGGAACACTGATATTTCTAGACACCAAAGTCATCTCTCATGAACAAGCCAGAGAGTTTGGGGTAGGGGCACAGATACTCAAAGATCTTGGTATTAAAAATATTAATTTGCTTACTACCAATGTGGACACAGAGTTTGTCGGGCTTGCAGGGTTTGGATTAGATGTGGTAAGTAAAGTTGAAGTAAGTTAAGGGCACCTCTAATAACCCTAGACGCTCATAATGGGTTTTGCAGATGTGAGATTTTGCAAAAGGCTTTCAAGCTCCTAGCCAAAGCCAAGATAAAGAATGCCCTTAAGTCTTTTAATAGTCAAAATAACTATTATTTTGATGGAGACTATATATTAAACAGATGAGAGTGTCAGTGGTCATTGGCGTGTCACACAGGGAAGCAGATGATTTCTATTTGTAATCTTATGCCATATACGTGCTATTCTTTTTGTATCCTGGGTGAATATTGGGTCTGCTTATGTTAAAATAATTCCAAAGTAACAAAAGGAATCCTCATGTCAAAACAGATTTTTAACCCAAATCCAGACTTCGCAAAAGATGCACGCATCAATACTATGGATGTCTACTGGGAACTACAAAACAAAGCTATAGAAGATTATGAAGGCTTTTGGAAAGGCTTTGCCGATGAGAAGATAGACTGGATAGAGCCTTATGATAA
>JALWME010000172.1 GCA_027083995.1 Sulfurovum sp. | reverse complement strand
GCTATGAAGTCTGTCGGAGAAGCTATGGCAATAGGTCGAACTTTTAAAGAATCATTCCAAAAAGCACTTTGTTCACTAGAGACTGGACTCATTGGCTTTAATCCTATAGTATGTGATGGTGAAACCCTTGTACGTGAAATACGCCGCTCCCATGAGAACCGTATGCTTTACGTTTTTGAAGGACTTAGAAGAGGTATGTCTGTTGATGCCATTTTTGATTTATGTAAAATAGACCGATGGTTTTTGTATCAGTTAGAAGAACTTGCCATGGTAGAAAAAGAGATGGATATTGCACTACTTAGCGATGCGACTAGACTACGGAAAGTCAAAGCAGATGGTTTTTCAGATGAGATGATAGCGCAAGTAATCAACAAAAAAGAGGGACTCAACCTTACAGAAAATGACATCTATACAGCTAGAGAAAAAATGGAGGTACAACTTGAATACAATGAAGTAGACACCTGTGCAGCAGAGTTCAAAGCACTTACACCTTACCTCTACTCTACAACAAACATCACAAAACTTCCTGCATCTGATACCTTTTCAAACACCCCTACAGATAAAAAGAAGGTACTTGTTATTGGTGGTGGTCCTAACCGTATTGGTCAAGGTATAGAGTTTGATTACTGTTGTGTACATGCTGCTTTTGCTCTTAAAGACATGGGTGTGAAGTCCATTATGTATAACTGCAACCCTGAGACTGTCTCTACTGATTATGATACTTCTGATGTTTTATATTTTGAGCCTATTGATTTTGAACATGTTAGAAATGTTATTGATTTGGAAAAGCCTGATGGTGTCATTGTACATTTTGGTGGACAAACACCACTCAAACTTGCAAAAAAACTCACAGCCATGGGTGCAAAAATATCTGGTACTACTGCAAAAGTCATAGACCTTGCAGAAGACAGAGAACTTTTCTCCGCCTTCATTAACGAGCTTGGACTCAAACAACCAGAAAACGGTACCGTTTTTGAGAAGGACAAAGCACTTGTGGCTGCAAATCGTATTGGCTATCCTGTACTTGTGCGTCCTTCATTTGTGCTCGGTGGTCGTGGTATGAAAACAGTCTACTCGGACAATGAACTAGACCAATATATGGATGAAGCTGTATCTGTCTCTCATGATGCACCTGTACTTATAGATAAGTTTCTTGACAATGCCATAGAGCTGGATGTTGATGCCATTTGTGATGGCAAAGATGTATACATCGGTTCTGTAATGCAACACATTGAAGAAGCAGGCATACATTCAGGAGATTCTGCATGTTCACTACCTCCTGTAAGTATCTCAGAAGAGTTACAAGAAGAGGTCAAAAAACAAACTGCAGCCATAGCACTTGGCTTAGGTGTCGTAGGGCTTATGAATATTCAGTATGCCATACACAAAGGTGAAATATACCTCATTGAAGTCAATCCCAGAGCATCTCGAACTGTTCCATTTGTCTCCAAAGCAACAGGTGTACCCCTGGCCAAAGTAGCTACCAGAGTAATGATACAGGGCAACCTAAAAGAAGCTTTGAAATTTTACGATACCTTTAATGTCGTAAACTTTGAGAAAAAAATCATGGAACCCATACTTAAAAACCATATAGCTGTCAAAGAGGCAGTGTTTCCTTTCAATAAACTACCAGGTTCTGACCTTATCTTAGGCCCGGAGATGAAATCCACAGGTGAAGTAATGGGTATCTCTGACAACTTTGGTATCTCCTTTGCCAAGAGTCAATTTGCTTCTAAAAACAACATTCCACTAGAGGGTAAACTTTTTCTCTCTTTAACTGAATCTGACAAGGAACATGCAGGAGAGGTAGGTAAAATGTTTATAGACCTTGGTTTTGAAATCGTTGCGACATCGGGTACTCATACCGCACTAGAACTTGCAGATGTACGCTCTACCAAGGTACTTAAAATATCTGAAGGACGTCCAAATATAGATGATATGATAAAAAATGAAGAGATAGCCATAGCTATCAATACTTCAGACAATGCAGGAAGCAAAACAGATGCCAGAACCATCAGACAGTCTGTACTCGCCAATCATGTTGCATACTTTACAACAATCTCGGCAGCTAAGGCTACTGCACTTGCCATCAAAGAGTTAAAAGCCACAGGTGGAGAGCTTCTGCCTAAAGCGTTACAAGATTATTTGTCATAAATACCTACCCTTGAAGGAGTCTATGTGCCAAAAGATAAAGTATATCTTACAAAAACCGATACTACCATCGGTTTTGTCTCTCAAAATGCAGATAAACTCACAGCCATCAAACAGCGTCTATCTCATAAACACTACATCAAAGCAGTCAACAGTCTGGAAACACTCAAAAGATTTACACGTGTACCCACAGCTTATAAAAAGATGCTAAGACGTGCCAAGAAAACGACATTTATTATGCCAAATGGTCACTCATATCGTGTGGTACAAGACAAACACCATCTTTTACTCTTAGACCGCCTTACATGGGCATATACTACTTCTGCAAATCTAAGTGGCAAAGCATATGAAGAAAGCTTTGCTAGAGCACAGGCTGATGTGATTATCCAGCCTCTTGTTCAAGGTACACAAGCTTCACAGATATACAAACTGGGCATGCACTCTATCAAAAGGATACGCTAATGCCACTTATCTATGAAAATAAAACGATTAAAATAGAAACCCATAAATCTGAAATACCTTGGCTTAAAATATTTACACAGCACCCCTACAAAGAGATGAGTGAAGTACCCAAGGAGATACGTAGAGAAATCTATGACTTGTTAGATAGGATAGAGAAAGAGATGTTGTCTTATTATAATCCTAAAAAAATAAATATCGCATCATTTGGAAACTATATGCCTCATGTACATTGGCATGTGATGGCACGTTTTGAGGAAGACTCCTATTTTCCAGAGCCTATGTGGGGCACAAAACAAAGAGAGAATAACCTGCAACTTCCCTCTTTTGAATTATTTTGCAAGAAAGTAATACGAACTTTATAGCTATCTTCTTGGTCTTTCTCTCATTGTACTACGTCTCATCGAGTTGTTCCATGTGCGAGTACGTGTACTATCTCTTGGACGAACTTTTATGTTGTTTGTATAG
>JALWME010000171.1 GCA_027083995.1 Sulfurovum sp. | reverse complement strand
GTATCTTTAAAAAAAAAGAAGAACCTTTGATGATGTGGGGCTATTATGATCTCACTGATAAAAAAGAGATTGAATATAAAACACTAGATAATACAAGAACGATGGTTCTACTAGTATATGGTCAAGGTAATGCAGCTAATGGTGGAGAGGTAAAATATAATCCAAAACATAATGTACTCAATGCATATAAAGGAAAATGTTATAAAGCTACAGATCCTCTTTTGGGGGCAACAGACAATAAAGGAACAGTATGGAGTAGACTTGGAGATAAAATTATTGAAAGTGGCGCATATGATAATGTAATTATTAAGACAATTGCAGTAGGAGGTACACCTATAGCAAGCTGGACAGTCAATGGTATGGGTATAGGCTACAAGGGGAGACTTTTTGGAAACTATCACTCCAAGATATTGGAAGCTTATGAAGAGATGAATGATATGGGATTGCCAATAACACATATATTATGGCATCAGGGGGAGAGTGATACTATTAATAAAACGACCAAGGAAGAGTATAAAGAGAGTTTTTTGGATATGTTGGATAATATGAGAAAACATGGTCTCAAAGCACCTATTTATGTTGCACAGGCAAGTAGATATGGGAAGAAAACAAGTGAAGATGTTGTACAGGCACAAGTAGAACTTTCTTTAGAACGTGAAGATATTTTTGCAGGTCCAAATACAGATATTATTGATAGTTTTGATGACAGAACAGAAGATGGACAACGTTTTTCTGAACAGGGACTAGAAAAACATGCAAATGCATGGTTAAAAGCCCTAGAAAATGCGAGTATTTAATGGATAAATAGATAAAATAATATATAAATTTAACAGAGTAGATAAAAAAGGATTGGAATGATACCTATATCAAAAGTTTGGTACCCTAAAAAAGAAAAATTACTGACATATATAGACAAGATATATGAAACTGGTTGGGCAACCAACAATGGACCTTTGGTACAGGAGTTTGAAAAGAGATTAGAAGCATATTTGGGTGTTAAAAATTTACTTTGTGTTGCAAGTGGCTCAATTGCATTGGAAATGGCATATACTTTATTAAATCTTAAAGATGAAGTCATTACAACACCCTTTACATTTGTATCTACTACTGATACACTTATATCAAAATGTCTTACTCCAGTATATGCAGATATACACAAAGAGTATTTGACATTGGATCCTGAGAATATTGAAGATGTTATTACAGATAAAACAACGGGTATTGTGCCCGTGCATGTTTTTGGTAATGCCTGCCAGGTTGATGAAATTATGGATGTAGCAAAAAAACATAATCTTAAAGTTGTGTTTGATGGTGCACATGCATTTGGTATTAACTATAAAGGACAAAGTGTTTTAAATTATGGAGACATATCTACACTTAGTTTTAATGCGGTCAAACTTTTTAACTCTTTTGAGGGCGGTGCCATTATTATTAAAGACGATAAATTATATGAAGAAGCAAAAACGATGAGACAATATGGTGTTACTACGCTTGATGGAACAGGAAGCCAGCCTGGGATAAATGGGAAAATGAATGAGCTTGAAGCAGCTGTAGGACTTTCTGTGTTGGACGAAATGGAAGAAGTGCAAGCAGAAAGAGCTGATGCTTATAAACACTATACAAAACATTTAAGCGGACTCGTGCAAATGCAAAAAATAAATGAAAATGCAAGCTATAATTATAGTTATGGTCCAATTATCTTGGAATCAGTAGAAGAGATGCGTGTAGTACAAGAAGCACTTATGGAAAATGGTATTAAACCACGACAATATTTCGCACCCTCCTTAGATATCTTACCTTATGTGGAACAAAGAAAACCTATGACTATTTCTCGTGATTATACTAGTAGAATCTTAGCACTTCCATTGCACTCAGGAGCAGAAGTAAAAACTACTGAAGTTATTATTGAAACACTCAAAAATTATCGTAAGTAATATACTAAAAATATATAAATTAGGGGAGAAAAGATTTGAATATATTATTTTCAACTGTAGGTAGAAGAGGATATATTGTTGATTATTTTAGAGAACATTTACCCCAGGGTAGTGTTCTTGTAGGTACATCTGACAGAAATGACTGCAATTCTGAATTTACATCTGGTTTTTCACATTGTGACAAGAGTTACATTGTTCCAAGTATTAAAAATGAACAGGCATATATAGATAAATTACTTGATATTTGTAAACAAGAAAAGATTGATATGTTATTGTCATTTTATGATTATGATACTTATATATTGTCTCAGTATTTAGATAAGTTCAAGAAAATGGGAGTTAAACCTGTTATTTCTACGCGTGAAGTCAATACTATTGCCTTTGATAAGATAAAGACTTTTAATTTTTTAACAAAAGAAGGTTTTTATACACCATGGACTATGTCATCAGAAGAAATCAATAAAAAAGAGATACCTTCTTATCCTGTTATAGTTAAACCTAGGTTTGGTTTTGGTAGTAATGCCATTAGTATAGCACACAATAAAGAAGAAGTAGACTTTTTTCTGAAGTATTATGATAACGAAGAGATGTTGGTACAGGAATTTATTGATGGTGCGGAGTATAGCTTCGATATTTTAAATGATTTTGAGGGGGAAGTGGTAACAGCTGTAGTAAAAAGAAAAATGAAAATGCGTTCAGGTGAGACAGATCAGGGATATGCTATCAAAAGTGAACATTTTAGGGATTGGGCACTTAAGCTTGGAGAAGCACTTGGGCATACAGGTCCTCTAGATGTAGATTTCTTTATTAGAGACAATAAACCTTATATTTTAGAACTTAACCCACGTTTTGGTGGTGGATATCCAATGACACATCTTTCAGGAATTAACTTTCCCAAGTTACTTATTGATTTAGCTAATAATGAGATAAAACCTTCAGATTATTCATCATATAGAGAGTATGAAGAAGGAAATGTTATGGTGAAAGATATGCTTATTTTGAAAGATAATTGCCAAATAAATGCGCATCTTCTATAGAATTATATAGATGGAGAACTTAAAAGCAAAAGGAGCGGCTGCTTTTCTGTGGGACTTTTTTGGAAAATTGGCAAGACATGGTACAACATTTATTGTCACGATTTTTCTTGCAAGA
>JALWME010000170.1 GCA_027083995.1 Sulfurovum sp. | reverse complement strand
TACTCTCCATAGCAGAAGCACTTAGAAGCTTGGCACACAAATTTGCAGGACGATTTAGTTCAGATTTATCAAAAGAAGTAGGAAACTTTATACTTACCATCTTAAAAATACTCATCTCTGGGGTAGGTTTGGGTGCGATGCTTCAAGTTTGGGGCATTAATGTGACGGCACTTGTAGCCTCTTTGGGTATCGGGGGACTTGCCTTTGCTTTGGCTGCAAAAGATGCAGCGTCAAATCTTTTTGGTTCTTTTTCTCTTCTTGCAGACAAGTCCATCCGTATAGGAGAGTGGATAAGGGTCAATGGTGTAGAGGGGATTGTAGAAGACATAGGAATGAGAACAACCAAGATACGTTCTTTTGAAAAATCACTTATCACCGTACCTAACCAAATTGTAGCAAATAACCCTATAGAGAACTTTTCACGGCGTGGGGTTAGGCGTATCAAGATGCAAATAGGGCTTACTTATGACACATCAAGCCAACAAATGCACAAGATAATTGAAGAGATAAAATATATGCTTCACAACCATGAACATATCACCCAAAAAGAGACATTATTAGTCAACTTTGAATCGTTTGGAGACTCCGCACTTAACATCTTTATCTACACCTTTACCTCAACAGCAAACTGGGCAAAGTACTTAGATATTCGTGAAGATGTACACTTTAAGATTATGCAAATTGTAGAAAATAACGGTTCGAGTTTTGCTTTTCCTTCTCAATCTATCTATATTGAAGAGAATAAGAAAGCATCCAATTTAACATAGTAGTAACATATTTGGGTTATAATATAGACCGTTTATCTTTAGATTCAGTACTTAAGGAATATAACCATGCATATCATACAACGTCTCATAGTCTCATCATTTGGCTTACTATTACTTATGGGTTGTGGAGGTAGTTCAGACAGTAGTTCTACAGACTCTTCTGCTTCTATTGATGTACTGGTACTCTATGACCAACATGTAGCTGCATCATACAGTGATATCACTGCACGTATCTACCACCTTTTTGCAGTGAGTAACAACGTCTATAGAGACAGTGGACTTAATGTTACTATCAATGTAAAACACATAGCACCTTACCAATCACAAGCTTACCCTGCACTCGAAGAGATGGCAAACACTCCCTCTATTAGAACCCTAAGAGAAGAGGTAAAAGCCGATACGGTACTGCTGTATCAAGTAAACCCAAATGGTGAGTTTGGTCTCTGTGGTACAGCCTATGGTGCAACCTCTTATGAAGAACCTGCTCACTTTATAGAGGCGATGTATGCCCAAGTAGCCATCAACTGTTCTGTTGATACTACCGCTCATGAGATAGGTCACAATATGGGGCTTTTGCATTCACATAGACAAAATGGTCCAAATCCTACCCCTTTTTCTTACGGTCTAGGGCATGGCGTAGATAGAAAATTTTCTACCATCATGGCATACCCGCATAACTTTGAGACAAACAACCAAGTTGCCAAGTTTTCTTCTCCACAGTATGAGTGTATGCCTGGCTACCCTTGTGGTATAGCCATAGGTCAAAATGGAGAAGCCCATGCTACTAAAGTCATTGAACTTATAGCCCCACAAATTGCAAGGCTTTACTAAAGTCATGTTTAAGTACTTTCTTCTTTTACTCTTTGTTATCATTGTAGCTCTAGGTGTGTGGCAACTTAAAGATAAAACACCACATACCTTGCAAGCCCATACACTTACAAGCATTGATATTTCACATAATGAAAAAACTATACAAAAGTACAAAAAAGAGACAAACACCAAAACAACAACATCCAAAGATACACAAAGCTCTTCAAACCAAAAGTTGCTCAAAAATAGAGAACCTCAAGAGAAGATACTCTATGAGTCTCTTAGCCTAGAAGAGGCAAAGCTAAACACTTCTCCTCGTAAAAACATTACACCTATTGGGGCTATACGCATCACCCAAAATATCTCAACACTTCAAAATGGTGATAGATTTACACTCCCCAATATAGAAGGAGAAGACTATACACTAACTGTCAAATCTACCTATGCTAACCCAGATGGCTCTACCTCTATCACTGCACAGTACGAAGATGAAGGTATCGTCTACACTACTACTATCACCCAGTCACCCACAAGTAACTACATCAACCTAAGTACTGCCAACGGACTCTATGAAGCAGAAACAAACCACAACACAGGCTACATCTACAGAACCAATGACATTCGTAAACAGATGCAAGACACCTCAACAAATGATTTTACTATTTTGCCTATTCCTATTCAAAAATCTCGTTAGTACTTCCTTGAAGTATTATCTTTCACATTAATCAGCACTTTGATATGCTCCTCTATCTCCACCAAATCATCCTGAAGTCTCATTACCTCAAAGATGTCTTTGTAGGCAAAAGGTGACTCATCGAGTGTATTTTCATCTACAGTGCCTGTGATACCTTTCATAGAAGCTTCAAAATCCGCTAGTGTAACATTTTTTTTAGCTTTTTTGCGACTCATTACTCGTCCTGCTCCATGAGAAGAAGAGTTAAGTGAATCAGCATTGCCTTTGCCTATGACCACAAACGAGCCATCTCTCATATTCCCAGGGATTACCCCTCTCATCCCTTTTTTGGCATGGGTTGCTCCTTTACGGTGAGTCCACTCTTTACTTACCTCATCATAGTCTGCATGGTTATGGTTACGATTGATAAATCGGCTCTCATCATCTGCCTTAAAGTCATAACCCCCACCCATGATGTCATTCATGGCATCGTGTATACGTGCTATCATAAGCTTACGGTTTTCTACTGCAAAGTTGAGTGCAAAGTTTTGGTCTAAGATGTACTCTTTGCCTAGGGTACTATTGACATCTAGTCCACATATCTCTTTGATGTCATCTGGGCGTATTTTTTTGTTAAGCTCTAGCATCTGCTTATGTTTGAACTTTAGCAATGCTTTTTCAAACCCTTCAGGATTGTTTTCTTTAAAGCCTACATTACGTTTTGTAAACTCCTCTAGTCTCGCTGAGAGTTCATCTTTCTGATTATGTTTGGTTAAATAGGCTTGTATCATATAATGCGAAGCTATCTTATGTCCAAAACCACGAGAGCCTGAGTGTA
>JALWME010000169.1 GCA_027083995.1 Sulfurovum sp. | reverse complement strand
GTACGTCCAGACGGTAAGTAGTAACGTGCTACCGTAAGCTTAAGTGCCTCTGATTCACCTATGGGCATTACTACCTGTACAGAACCTTTCCCAAAAGTCTTTTCCCCTACAACGATACTACGGTTAAAGTCTTGCAGGGCACCAGATACAATCTCGGATGCTGATGCAGATCCACCATTGACCAGCACCACAATAGGCGTATGGGTATCTGTGCCTGCTTTATGTGCATTGTAGTCTAAATTTTCACTCTTGGATTTCCCTTTTTGACTAACAATAGCCCCTTCTTCTACAAAAAGATCTACAAGTCCTACAGCTTGATCTAACAATCCCCCAGGGTTATTACGTAAGTCTAAGATAATACCTTCTGTATTATTGTGATCTCTAATAGCTTTTTTCACACCTTCAACCACCTTTTGGTCAAAAGATGTCACATGGATATAGAGTACTTTGTCTTCTATGGTCTTCACATAAACAGATTGAATCTTTATAATATCTCTGGTGATTTTTATCTTCAGTGGTTTAGGTTCTTTTTTTCGGATGATAGTTAAGGTAACGTCTGTTTTGGGTTTGCCTCTCATAAGTTTTACGGAGTCATCTATATTCATCCCTATGGTAGCTTTGTCATCTATCTTTAGGATGATGTCTCCAGCCTTTATACCTGCTCTAAATGCAGGTGTACCATTCAGTGGTGCTATGACAGTCAGTGCACCATCTTTCATGCCTATAGAGATACCCAACCCTCCAAATTCACCTTTGGTTTGCACAGAGAGGTCTTTAAATGATTTGGTATCCATAAATGTAGAGTGTGCATCAAGGTTTGTCATAAGACCCTTAAGTGCTTTGTCTACAAGTGTTGTAGTATTTACATCGTCTACATACTGTGATTCAATCACATTAAGAATCTGTGTAAATTTAATATATGCTTCAAGCTTTTCTTTAGGAGTAGATTTTATTGTTGCATGGGTTATTTGTTCTTTTGCATAAGCAAAAGAACTTAGTAGATAGGTAGAAGCCAATGTAGAGATAATTCCCAAAAGGATTATTTTTTTACTTTTTTTAATCATATTTTTCTTTCATAAATGGACATGGTATTTAAGTTCATTATTTTATTTAAAAACATCTAAGAGGTTGCTTTTATTTTGTGAGTATAATAGAGAAATGTTAACGGTTATTCAAGCTTTCTTTTACCATTTTTCGAAGTATCTGAAGTTGAGATACATCATCATTGTTGGCATATAAAATCTCTTCATAAAGTAGATCCACTTTTTTAAGTAATGCACTATTTTGCTTGTCATCTATACAACGGATCAAAAATTGATGCATACTCTCACCTTTATGTCTCACATATCCTTGTTTTTTTAAATTCTTGAGCAAAGGCTGCAGAGCTTCCAAAGCCTTAGAAGAGTAGTATGGTCGCCTAAAGTATGTGATGGCTGCAAACGTTAAAAACACAAGAATGACAAATCCCAAAACAAATCCCAAAACAAATTGAGGATTGCTCTTTGCATAGCTAAGCAGTTGCAATTGGCGTATATGAGAATAGTAGAGTATCCATGTCTCTACTTGGTACTTGGCATACATGAGGTAGAGGTTTATTTTTTTAAGTAGGGGGCTTTGCTCTTTTTTACTTTGTGTAGCCTCTGATGCATTCATGCTTTCAAAGTCTACATTTGAAGCTGTATCAGTTGTCTCAAAACGCATCCAGTGTTTGTCTAAATAGAGTTCTGCCCAGGCATGAGCATCTTTCTCTTTGACAGCCAGATAGTTGTTGAGACTTTCAGATTTGTCTGACTTATAGCCCGTTACCACGCGTGCAGGGATACCCGCCATACGAGCCATAGTCACAAAAGAAGAAGCAAAATGTACACAATACCCACGACGCTTGTCAAATAGAAAAGAGTCTGCAGTATGGTTGGTGTCAAGTGCATCTGGTTTGAGTGTGTACGTGAGGTCTTGGCTTTTAAAGTAGTCCATGATAGCTTTTGCCCGTTTCTTTTGGGAAGGATACTTGCTTATCAAGTCCTGTGCTGCTTTATACGTCTGAGGATTTTGTTTCGTATCATAACGTGTAGATGCTTTGTAGGTTATATCATCTAGTTCATCATAATACTTTGCACTTAAGTTTGAAGTTGCAGCATAGTGTATTGGTTCTTTTATCTCCTTTTTTACTGTCGTTATAAGGTCTTGGTCTATATGGCTCTCTTTTATTTCAAGCTTAGGCATGTCTAACATGTAGAGCCATCGTTTCTGGGTAGGGTAGAGTGTAACTTTGTAGTCTATACTTTTACCCTGTGTAGACAAAAAGAGATTTTTCTTTCTCTTTATATAGGTTGGCAGAGGCTCCCAGTGGTCCTTTTTGTCGATATACAAGATACTTCCTCTAAAGTAGAGAGAAGAGGCAGGTGGCACTTCCCCATCAAAGCCTACCTCCATGACGATACGGTCAGAGGGTACGAGCAGGGCATTACCATCAAGGTACATGGTGCCATCATGTCCCATACGTTTTACAGTCTCACCCTTAAACCCATAGCTAGCATGCTCAAAAGAGATACGAGGAAAGAAGATAAAAAGCACCACCACCCAAGGCAGTGAATACATAAACATTACCATAGCAGTTCTAAAACTCTCAACTATTTTGCCACCCATATGGTGGGCAAGTATCATCCAGAGTAAAAAGAACACTTCAAATATGACATAACTTAGCATCACTATGCCATGATAAAAGAAGAGAGACAAGGCTAAAAACAAAAAGGGAGAGATAAGCAGATAGAAGTTTATCTCTCGTGTGAGCCTCTGCATGGAGACTACCACAAGAAGTACATAAACAAGTAGTTCCAAAAAGAGCTTCAGCCGTGATAAGCCTCTAAATGAAAATGCCCCATACATAGAGAGGTATACCGCCAAAATACCCATGATAAACACAAAAAGTATTAGCCATTTACTGGCTTTACTCTTTTTAAAATAGAGTAATCCAATCACTAAAAATAAAAAAACTATCATAGGTGCTTTAAGCATCACAACAAGTGGTAAGAGTACCACCATATATGCCATATCAAGTAGCCTTAAAGGGGCTATATCTTTAAGTATATT
>JALWME010000168.1 GCA_027083995.1 Sulfurovum sp. | reverse complement strand
TATCTGCCCTCTCCTGTCATAAGTGCATACCAAAAATTATCAAGTGTCTTGAGGTGTTCATACCATTTGTCACTCTTAAGGTCATCCCCCAACGTATGCAAAAAGTAGTGAGCGATAAGTTCATCTTTAAGCACTTTGGGGTAAAAATTTCGTACCATTTTTTCTATAGCACTTCTGTCTATTTCTCTTAGCAACATCTTTCCTCCTTTATATCTGATATCAAGATGAACACGAAAGTTTTTGATTTTTAAATGCTTTGGGAGTAGCCTCTGCCCATCTCTCAAACTCTGGATGTTCAGAGTAAGGGTCTTGGGCTATGGTAAACAAATCATCTACCACTGTAAAGTCTCCATTTTGGGCAGCATCTATGGCAACTTGAAGCATATAGTTTTTGAGTATATATTTAGGATTGTTAGATAGCATCTGTTTTTTACGTTCTGTTTTATCTATGTACTGTATGCGTTCGTTATATCTATCTAGCCACCTATTCATAGGTTTATGGTAAAGTCCTGTATCTAGGAGTGCTGTTCTGTCTCCATTATGCTCATAATGACTAAGTATTCGCATGAAGAGTGTATAGTCTACATGTAAGTTCTCTAGCATATTAAACATATCATCTATAAGTTCTGGATCACCCTCTACTGTGCCTTCAAGTCCTAGCTTTTTACACATATAGTAGTGTAAGTAACGTGTATATATTTTGTCATAAATCACCAAAATTTGTTCCATTTTTTCCATAGATGCAAGTGGACTTAGTGCCATCATCAATCTTTCCAGGTTCCACTTGGCAACCTGAGGCTGATTGGTATAAGAATAGCGTCCTTCTACATCGGTATGGTTACATACATACTCATGTTTAAAGTCATCCAAAAATGCGTAAGGACCATAGTCTATTGTAAGCCCTGCTATAGACATATTGTCCGTGTTCATCACTCCATGTACAAACCCCACACTCATCCACTGTGCCATAAGTCTAGCTGTAATAACCATCACTTCATTAAAGAGCAACGTATAAGGGTCTGTTTTACCTTTAATATGAGGAAAACTCTCCTCTATCACATAATCAGCCAAGGCCTCAAGCTCTTTAAACATCCCTTGTGATGCATAGTACTCAAAAGTACCAAAACGTACCCAAGAGGTACTCACGCGACATACTATTGCACCTTTTTCCATGACTTCACGTCGTACATTTTCATCTGATCCAATAATCCCCAGACACAGTGTTGTAGGTATCTTCAACCCCTGCATCGCTTCAGAGACAAGATACTCTCGTATACTTGAACGCAGTACTGCACGTCCATCACCAGAACGTGAATACTCTGTTACCCCTGCACCTTTGAGTTGCAGATGATATGTATTATCTATTGTGCCTATATTGATAGCCCTACCATCACCCAAGCGTGGCACAAAATACCCAAACTGATGTCCTGTATAACACATCGCAAAAGTATCTGAGCCTTCTGGTCTCAATTCACCATTAATCAATGCAACAAAGTTATCACTAGTGAGTTCCTCTGCATCTATATGAAATATCTTCGCCACATCTTTATTGGCATGTATCAAAAATGGTTGGTCTAATGGAGTTGGTTCTACCTTTTGATAGCACTTTGCATCAAGGTTTAAATAGGGGTTCGTTAGTTTTAATTCATTTAATTTCATAAAGTCATATTAGCTAGAGAAACTTTAAAGTGACTTAGGAGTATAATCACATCATCAATTTCGAAGGAATTATTTATGGGTAGAGCATTTGAATACCGTAAAGCAGCAAAAATGAAACGATGGGGAACGATGTCACGTATCTTCCCTAAACTGGGCAAAATCATTACTATGGCAGCCAAAGAAGGAGGAATGGATCCAGATATGAACCCTAAACTTCGTACTGCCATCCTCAATGCCAAAGCACAAAATATGCCTAAAGACAACATCGATGCAGCCATCAAAAGAGCCGCTGCCAAAGATGCGGCAGATATTAAAGAGCTGACCTATGATGTCAAAGCGAGTCATGGTGTACAGATGATAGTAGAGTGTGCTACAGACAACAACACCAGAACTGTTGCCAATGTGAAAGCCATACTTGTACGTAATGGTGCAGAGATGCTTACTTCTGGTTCACTCAACTTCATGTTTACACGTAAATGTGTCTTTGTTTTTGATAAAACAGATGAAATGGACTTAGAAGAACTTGAACTTGAATTGATTGATTATGGACTAGAAGAGATAGAAGAAGATGTAGAGCCACAAGAAAGTGGTGATGACATTAACATCGTGAGAGTATTTGGAGAGTTTACTTCATTTGGTGAACTCAGCAAAGCCCTAGAAGATATGAACATAGAAGTTAAAAGTGCCAAATTAGAATACATTGCCAATACACCGATTGACTTAAGTGACGAACATATGGAAGAACTGGAAACACTCATTGACAAACTAGAAGAAGATGAAGATGTGCAAACGGTATTTACCAATATTAACTAAATTCTTGTTATAAAAGACTATTTATCGTATTGCTCCACGAAACTCTCATAGTCACCTTCAAAGTCTATAATAGACCCATCTTCATTGATTTTGATAATTCTGTTCGCAAAGGCATCGATGAGTTCTCTATCGTGAGAGACACAGATGACTCCGCCTTTGTAGTTGTGCAGTGCTTCACCAAGTGCAACAATGGCTTCAAGATCTAAATGGTTATCTGGCTCATCCATAACCAAGAAATTTGCAGCGTCCATCATCATCTTACTAAGCATCACACGGTGTTTTTCTCCACCAGAACAGGCATCTATCTTTTTCTTTTGTTCTTCACCAGAAAAGAGCATACGCCCAAGTGTTTTTCTGATGTCATCAATGTGCCATTTGACATTAAAGCCTTGTATCCATTGTGGTAGCTCTTCGTCACCTACCACTAAATCTGTTGTATTTTGAGGGAAATAACTATAGGTAATAGTCTGCCCCCATTTCATGCTTCCTGTATCAGGACTTATCTCCTCCATCAAAATCTTAAGCAGTGTGGTTTTACCTACACCATTTCCACCAATGAGTGCTATTTTATCTCCACTGTTTACCTTAAAACTAATATTTTCAAAGACCTTTTCACCATCATAAGATTTG
>JALWME010000167.1 GCA_027083995.1 Sulfurovum sp. | reverse complement strand
CTGTAGAAAAAAACCTTGTAGATGTAAAAGCTGCACTTGCAAAAGAGGGCGACATCGCTTTTGCCTATGATGGAGATGCTGACCGTATCGCAGTACTTACCCATAAGCATAACATCAAAGGTGACCAGATGGCACTGCTTTATGCCATGAAGATGGACAAGCCTACGGTCATTGGTGAAGTGAAGTGTTCCCAGGTGATGTATGATGAACTTGAACGCAGAGGAGCTACTGCCATTATGTATAAAACAGGACACTCCAACCTCAAAGTAAAAATGAAAGAGACGGGTGCTGATTTGGCATGTGAAGTCTCTGGACACATCTTCTTTAAGCACCGCTACTTTGGCTATGATGATGCCATCTATGCCACACTTCGTATGCTGGAACTCATTGCAGAGGGTATAGACTTAGACAAAGAGTTAGATGCACTGCCACAAGTCTTTTCGACTGAAGAGATAAAAGTAGAAACCACAGAAGAGGAGAAGTTTCTCATCATTGACAAAGTCAAAGAGCTGCTAACAGACCCTCCAGAAGATTTTCCAAAAATAGTAGATATTATTGACGTAGATGGGGTACGTATCAACTTTGAAAAAGGGTGGGGACTGGTACGTGCGAGCAACACCACACCTGTACTGGTTACACGTTTTGAGTCTATAGATGAAACTTTGGCAAAAACCTATGAAAAAGAGGTCAATAAACTCATTATACAAGCAAAAGAGCTATTATTATGAAAAACAAACTCTATTTTAAACTCAAAAATAAAAAAGTACAAGAAGCGGCATTTTCTGCCATATTAAAAGAGCAAAAACATATAGGGTATTATGCCCTGCCAGAACAAGATATTTCCTCTATTCTTGCCTATACAAAAAATGTGTCCGACAGCATCGAAAATATTGCCATCATAGGCATAGGAGGAAGTTCACTTGGTGCCAAAGCTGTCTATGAATTCATTAAGCCTACCAAAAAACTAAAACGTAAACTCTACTTTTTTGAGAGTACAGATCCCATAAATATCACAACACTTCTCTCCCAGTTTGATATAAAAAAGACCCATTTTCTTGTAATCTCCAAATCAGGCACCACAGTAGAAACATTTTCGATTTACAAATATATCTATTCTCAACAAAAGGATCCAAAGGCATATACCTTTATAACTGACCCCAACTCACCACTTGAAAAATATGCACTTGATTTTGGTGCATCTGTATTGCATCTACCTGAGCATGTGGGAGGAAGGTTTTCTGTACTCTCCACAGTAGGTCTTGTACCACTGGTGCTTTCTGGTATAGATATACAAGCACTGCTTGATGGTGCAAAAACTCTGAAAAAAAGTTTTTTTGAAGCAGGTTATATGAAAGATACCCTACTTAAAAAAGCTGTTTTTTATGCGAGGCACCATGGGCAGTACCACATCAACTGTATCTTTGCCTACTCTGAAACACTCAAGTATTTTTGTGAATGGTATGTACAGCTTTGGGGAGAGAGTCTAGGTAAAAAGCAACGCCATTCTGCTTTTAATGTAGGTCTTACACCCATTGGGCTTGTCGGACCAAAAGACCAACACTCTTTTTTGCAGCTCATTATGGAAGGCACACGTGACAAATCGGTTACGTTCATCAAAATAGAAGATTTTCAAGATGAGATTATCATTCCCGATATTTCTCTGCCTTATTTGGAATCTTTAGACACGCTCAATACACTTCCCTTCTCAAAACTGATTAATATGCAATGTGATTCTGTCATAGAAGCTCTACTGGAAGAAGATATTCCCCTTGACAGCATCTCTATTTCTAAAGTCAATGAAGGTAACATTGGTGCATTGATGTATTATTATGAACTCCTCACTTCTTTGGTAGGTGAGCTCATAGATGTCAACACCTATGACCAACCAGGCGTAGAAGCAGGCAAAATCATTTTAAAGAAAAAACTAAATTCGCTTTCTGGATTGTAGTGTGTGTATGCAAAAGTAGTGAAAATACTTGCAAAAATGGGATATGTTTTAAATTAGTGTATAATAGATAAATTTGAAAGGAGTGCCCATGACAACGAATGAGTTAATCATAAAGTTGAAAAGCTTAAAAAATGAATTGAAAAACCGCTTTGATATTGAAGAGATTGCTCTTTTTGGATCTTACGCCAGAGGTGAAGCAAATGAAGATAGCGATGTAGATATAGCAGTAATTTCCATGAAAGAAAAAAATTATTTTACGCTTATTTCTGCTATGCATTATATCGAAGAGAAGTTGCATAAAAAGATAGATATAGGTTATTTTGACTCCATAAGACCATTTGTTAAAAAAAGAATCAAGGATGATTTTATCTATGTCTAAACGTTATTTGGAACTATTTTTATTTGACATTTTGGTTGCAATTATAAAAATTGAAAGAACAGTGAGTCCTTTTGACAATGCAGATAATCTTAAGCATGACTATCTTGCATGGGATAGCGTGATTAGAGAATTTCAAATTATTGGAGAAGCAACTAAACACCTTATAGGTCACTCTATTTTAGCCGAAGAGACTCGTCAGGTTGTTGACTTTAGAAATTTGATAGTCCATCATTATTTTGGCATAGATGAAGATGCAGTATGGGGTATTGTGCAAAATAATCTGTCAATCTTTAAAAAAATGATTATATTAAAAATCGAAATCATTGATTCTTCTTTAAAAGAGGAACTAACAGATGCGCTCATAGAAGAAAATAGATATCTGGATTTTGTAGTAAAAGAACTAAAGCTTTTAAAACATTGCCCCCCTAAGTAATGCTCGTATAACGTTTCTTTGGCTATAATTATCTCTATTTATTTTAGGGAGCGAGTTAAAAATGATTAGAAAATGTTTATTCCCAGCAGCAGGGTATGGTACACGCTTTTTACCTGCTACAAAAGCGACACCCAAAGAGATGCTGCCCATCTTAACCAAGCCACTCATCCAGTATGGTGTAGAAGAAGCTGTAGAAGCAGGCATTCATACCATGGCTATCATCACAGGTCGTGGTAAACGTGCCATAGAAGACCACTTTGACATCTCTTATGAGCTGGAACATCAAATCAAAGGTGGATCAAAAGAAAACCTACTCACTGAGATACGGTCACTCATTACCAACTG
>JALWME010000166.1 GCA_027083995.1 Sulfurovum sp. | reverse complement strand
TCTTTCATCTCCAAAGGTGCTTTGGTACCACTGGAAATTATCGTAAACACCATCGTCTCTGCTATCAACAACGCTCCAGTAGCAAATGTACTTATAGACGGATATCCACGTTCAGTAGAGCAGATGACTGCTTTTGATGAACTTGTAGCCAAGGAAGAGAACATTGAACTGGCTTCAGTCATAGAAGTGCGTGTATCTGAAGATGTAGCAAAAGAGCGTATCTTGGGACGTGCGGCAGATGCCAAACCGGGAGAAGAGCGTTCAGATGACAGTATTGAAGTGTTTTGGGACAGAATGAAAATCTATACAGATCCATTGGCTGAGATTCAAGATTTTTATACAAAGAAAAACCTCTTAAAAGTCATCGATGGTGCAAGAACACTTGAAGAGGTGGTTGCAGATATGGAAACTTTTGTAAAATCCAAAATCTAGTCATTATTATATGACGGGAATATAATCTCCCCGTTATACACATTACTCATCCATATATGCCACAACATTGTACGCTTTAACCAGTCCATCTTCAGAGAGACACTCCTTCTCAAAAAAATCGACAATTTCTTTTTTTTGACAGTGTCTTTCAAAGTCTTCCACACTTGCCCACGCCTCATTAAAAACAATAGGCATACTTTCTCCTTGTGCAAACGTATTTTGTATCTGTTTGGTTACCCTGTAACGTAAACAACCTTCTTCTCTCAGCGTGTCTGCTTCTAATGCTTTAAGTGCTTCAAAAAGTAAATCAAAGCTTCCCTCTTTGGGTGTAAACGCTGCAATACAATAGAGTATTTTTGACATCATTTTCCTTTTTTCTAATCATAACATAGTTTATGTTCTATCATATAATTCATATTATCAATAGCGTATATATAAGTAATAACATAGATTTTGTTGACTTTAAAATATTATTAAGATATTATATCGCCAGTTTAAAAAAAAGGAAAAAACAAATGAATAAAAATACTCTCGTAAATATCATCGCTCTTTCAACCCTCACATCCACTATATTGCAGGCAACCAATGGTGATAACCTTATAGGTGTTGGTGCAAAATCTCGTGCTATGGGTGGTACATCTATAGGTGTGTATCACGGTGCTGAATCTGGACTAAACAACCCTTCCCTTATGACCTATGTAGAAAATACAGAGATATCATTTGGCGGGACACTCTTTTTACCAGATATTTCATCAAACTTTGTAGGAGTACCTACAAATACAAGTGATGCTGATGTCAACACAATTCCTGAAGTCTCTATTGCCCATAAGATCAATGAGAATTGGTTTATTGGTATAGGTATTTGGGGTACAGCAGGTATGGGTGTTGATTTTAGCAAAGCAGCAAACTTGGGCAACCTAAACATGGTAACAAATCTACAACTGATTCAATTTGGAGTACCCCTGGCCTATAAAATGGGTGGATTAAGTCTAGGAGCTACTGCCATTGTCCAATATGGAAACTTAGATATAAACTATATACTACCAAACCCAAGCCATGGTGGCGAACTTGATAGTGTTGGTGCAGGATTGGCACAGGATTTTGGGGTAGGATATAATCTTGGTATCTCTTATGATTTTACTGAAAATGGTCTAAAAGGATTACTTATAGGAGCAACCTATAAGTCTAAACTTGAAATGAACTTTGATGGTATGTTTAAAACTATCTCAGCACCATTTCAAATGCCAGGATTTCCTGAGTTATATTCTGGTGATGCACTAGAACAACCAGCAGAATTTGGTATAGGGTTATCCTATACCATCTTACAACATAAATTTGCTTTTGATTATAAAAATATCCAATGGTCTGATGCTAAAGGATATAGCTCTTTTGGCTGGGAAGATCAAGATGTTTATGCCTTTGGTTATGAGTATTCACAAGATAACTGGGCTGTAAGACTGGGGTATAATTATGCAGGTTCCGCTGTAGTTGAACTGCAAGACCCTAGACTCAACTTATTTAATCTTTTAGGTTTTCCAGCAACTGCAGAATCACACTATACAGTAGGTGGAACATATGAAGTAACTGATGACTTTTCTATTGATTTAGCTTATGTGCATCAGCCAACAAGTACAAAAACGTTTTCTGTCGCAGGTCTACCCTTCCCTGCAGAAGAATTTACTGTCGACCATCAAGAATCAAGTTATACATTTCAATTAAATTATAAATTTTAGTCTCTGTAAAAGTACCCAACGCATATGAATTATTAAGATATATCTATGCTATAATCATAAAAATTAAAAAAGGATAACAACATGAAAACGACACCCGTCAAAGTAGTACTACTACTTGCATTACTTTTAGGATTTACAGTATTTGCTTCGGCAAAATCGGCAAAAACCTTGGATCATGATGCAAATATGGCTATCAATAAATTTATAGAAGAAAATAAATCTGCTGATGCATTCTTAGTAAAAGCTAAAGCATTTTTAGTCTTTCCCAGTGTCAAAGAAGTAGGTATGTTTATCGGAGGTAAGTATGGAGAGGGTGTACTTCGTGTAGGTCGTACTACAAAAGGGTATTATTCTATGACAGCTGCATCTATAGGCATGCAAATGGGTGCACAAGAGTACTCTTTAATTATTGCATTTACTACAGATGCTGCATTAAACAAGTTTCTTTTGGAGGATGATGAATGGGAGACTGAAGTAGATGGTAAAATCACTGTTGCAGAATGGAATTCTAAAGAAGAACTAGACATTGATTATAAAGACCCTATGGTAGCTTTCGTATTTGATACAAAAGGTTTTATGGGTAGCTTCTCTATGGAAGGTACAAAATTTGAAAAAATAAAAGTAGACTAAAAATAGCTCTGTTACATCTTGCAAAGCTTCAAAGCTTTGCACTTAAAATTTGATATACATCATCATCCCATTTTCCTATTTTGTGTTATACTTTGAGATATATAATACTAAGGATAACAAATGAAAACATTTAAAAAAATACTCCAACTACTTTTAATAGTAGCTACGGTTAATGCTTTTTCTTTTGCAGAAGATTCTGCACGTGAAATAGATGCAGATGCAAATAAAGCACTCATAGAGTTTTTTACTGAGGTTAATGGTGGTAAACAGTTTTTAGCAAAATCGAAAGGATATGCTGTATTTCCCAGTGTCAAAGAGGCAGGATTTATTT
>JALWME010000165.1 GCA_027083995.1 Sulfurovum sp. | reverse complement strand
ATATAAAATGATATATAATTGTAAATATATTAAATTTAATAACACATGGAGTTTTTAGTGGAAAAATTAGTGCTATTTATACCTTTTATACCAGTCTTTATTGCCGTATTATTAGGCTTTATTAAAAATAAAAAAATCATGCCAAAGATAAGCCTCATATTCTCTTCTGGCGTTGCTTTGCTTGGGCTTTTTGGCACATTTTATGTCATGCGTACAGGAGCACATATAGAAGGTTTTGATGGACTGCTGGTCTACAACGAACTCTCCTCCATCTTGGTGCCTTATGTCGCCATACTAGGGCTTGTTATTCGTAAATATTCAACCAAATATATGTGGGATGAGGCTGGATATAAACGCTTTTTTATCCTGCTCAATTTTATTTTTTCAGCTATTTATCTGCTTGTAATGAGCAATAACCTTATCATCCTTACTATTGCATGGCAGCTGATGAGTATCAGTCTTTACCTACTGATTACCTTTAATGTCGAATCAAAATCTGCTATCAAAAATGGTGGTTGGACGATGCTTGTCCATAAACTTGCAGATCTCTTTTTTATCATTGCTGTGGTACTTACCTATAAAATGTTTGGCAGTTTTGATCTTACTGAACTTAGTGACAAATGGCTTGTCTTGTCTGAAGCAGGTGGCATCAACGACCCTATGATTTATGTGATTGGGTTTTTATTTTTATTTGCTGCGATGATGAAATCTGCTATTATTCCTTTTCATCTTTGGTTGCCTTATACCTCTGAGGCTCCTACACCAGTATCGGCTCTTATGCATGCAGGGGTAGTCAATGTTGGTGGCATATTACTCAACAAAATAGCATTTTTACTCCTTCTTACCCCTGCTGTTTTAAATGTTGCTTTTGTCATGGGACTTATTACTGCTATTTTTGCTACCATCTTGATGCTGGCGGTATCAGACGTCAAGCGTTATCTAGGTTATTCAACTGTTGGTCAAATGGGCTATATGATTATGGAAGTAGGGCTGGGTGCCTTTAGTCTTGCTATCTACCACCTTATGGTACATGGTATCTTTAAAGCGACCTTCTTCTTGGAGTCTGGTTCACTTATTCATCAAGCCAGAAAAAGCCCCAATATCCCTAAAAAACTAAATTATGAAATCTTTTGGGAAGAAAAACCACAATACAACAGTGTCAACATGTTCCGTCTTATTGCCCTCTTTACAGTAGTACCTGTAATAGCATTTGTAGGCATAAAATATCTTCTTAATGATGGTGGTTTTCACTTTAATGCATCCATTGTTATTTTGGCATTTGCTTGGCTTACTGGTACACAACTCTTCTTGTCTTTCTTTGAAGTCACCAAAGCAAATTCACTCAAAGTACTCTTTATCCTTATAAGTTCTTTTGTGGTCATACTCTTTACCTATGAAGCCATAGGACATCTACTTGAATACTACCTATATGGTGAGCATGCAAAAAACCTATATAAAGCAGCAACTCTTCATGTGACACTAGGAATGGCCTTGGCAGTCATAGGTGCCATTATGGTTATCGGATGGCTCTTTACCTATAAACAGCACTATGTAGGTATACCTGTAGGCAAACACACACCAAACAAAACCAAATGGAAGTTTTACAAAATGTTAGCCAAAGAGGGCTATATCTCAGATATTTATATTAAATATTTTAAAATATTTTAAGGAGCTTAGTGAATGTTTACAGATTTTATACTATTTCTCATGCTTGGTGGACTGCCATACTATCTTTATCTTGAACAGAGTAAAAAGTTTGCCCACAACCATATCTTTTTACTCTCTGGAACGATTACCTTGATAGGGCTTGTGATTTACTCTCAACTATCCTATACCTTGGCTTCACCGTTTTTAATTATAGCACTTGTAAGTGCGTTGTATGCACTCTATAGAGCCAACAAAACAACCAATCTTTACAAAACAGCCTATCTGATGCTTTTTTTTAATGTACCCGTTTTTATGCTCTCTGAGACAAAAAGTATCTTTTTTTACGGTATCTCTCTTTTGGTAGCCCTTAGTGGACTATTTTTGATGGGAAAACACTATGACAAAAACTATGGCAGTGCCAACTACCAACCTATATCAGGCATGATGCTTGTTTCTCCTTATGCGGCTCTATTTTCTACGATTTACTTAACCACGCTTTCACTCTATCCACCTTTTCCAAATGCCCTGCTCTTTTTTAATGCCATTTTGGAAACAGAAATAAATTTTTTATGGTACACCACTGTTGTTATCATCTTTTTTGGTAACTTTCTTATTGGTGCAAAAATTATGGCTAAAACTGTCTTTGGAAAACCAAATCACAACATACACTACATAGACCTTACAACAAAAGAGAGATGGAGACATTTTGGTATTGTTGCGCTATTACTACTACTTAGTCTTGTAGGTCTTAAGGAGCTATTATCATGAGTATCTTAGAAAAATTAAATGCTATTAAGAGCACAGTGCCTCACTATTGGCCCATAGGTGCATTCATACACCATAACCCACTCAAGGGATTTGAGCATCTAAACTTCAAAGAGGGGCTAGCAAAAGCACAACACATCTATGGCAGCAAAGTATATATGGATGCGACATACTATATCAATCTCTATCATCAAGGTAAAATAAAAGAAGAGAAACTAAAAGCAAACATCTCCTATGAACTTAAAGATACTGCTTTTAAAGCACTTACACAAGATGCACAAAAATTTATGATAGAAGTGAGTCCACAATGGGATGGATTTAAAAATTACGAAAAGCTTAAAAGCTATACTGTCAATGAAGAGCTTTACAACTATCTGCTAGATGAATCTGTCTATACAAAAAAAGAAGAGTGGGTTAAGAAACTTACACAAAAAATGACACTCTATGAGATTCATGATGCACTTTTTGACACCAGCGACACAGAACTCATAGAAAAAGATATCATAGAGTTTACAGCACGTTTCTTAGACCAAGCCCAAACCACCCTTAGTATGATGGACAGAGATTTAGGTATGTTTGGTGCATTTAAACTCTACGAAGAGATAGACCATACTGGTGATGCACAAAGCTATGTAGAAAAAATGATTGATACACTAAAAATTGAAGATATAGAAAACTACTTTTTAACACATATACTCAAACTACACGGATGGGCTGGATACATCAAATACCGTTC
>JALWME010000164.1 GCA_027083995.1 Sulfurovum sp. | reverse complement strand
CATGTACTCGATGACAATGAAAATGTACCAGTCACACAATATACCAATGTAAGCAGCCAAACGCAAGATATCGCAGATATTCATGATATACATGGGATGTTTCATTTTATAGCATTGATAAGCCCATCTACTTCTATAGAAACAGCATTAAAAAGTAGAGACATACTTGCAGCCTATCTTCTGCAATATACCTTACCACACTACCAAAGCAGCAATAAACCTCCTATAGCATAACCAGCGTTACCTCACCATAGTTCTTTTTTAAACCATATTTTAAAATATTACATAAGGTAAAACGATGAAAACGTTCGTAGCAATACTGCTGTTGTCCTCATGGTGTATCTCAAACGAAAAACCTGCACTTGTAGACAATGGTATCGCATTACAGTACTATAATCATAAGCCATCTGTGAAGCTAGAACATAAGCTAAAGTTAAAAACCGTAGCAGAAATCTCTTCTACAGAGGCTAAGAAAATGACATTAAAACTATGCAATGAACCAGTGGTATATCAAAAGTTAACCTATAAAGATAAACTTTTGTTTTACCTCAATATCACAAAACACTGTGCTGTAAAAATCAATGCACTAGACGGCACTATTATTTCAAAGGTAATCTCACAATGAAAATACGTATAAATATACTGGTAAAACACTTTATTTTGTTAAGCATCATTACACAAGTAGGTTTTGCTTCAACAGTGACACTTAAAAATATACTTCGTTCTTCTGACAAGCATAATGCTTTGTCACGTTCTTTAGCACAGCATGCTCTTGCACAAGAAGAAAAGAACTTGGCAGATACATCTTCAGACCCTTTTGAACTCTATGGGGCAGGAGCAATAGCAAGACCAGAATTAGGAAATGACGGATATGAATATGCTGTTGGTATTTCCAGAAACATCAAGTTGGGTAGTATTCAGGCCCAAGAGCAGAGGATGACACGGCTTTCCAACGAAGCGGGAGCATTAGAGTCACAAAGCAGTATTATTCAGTTTCGCAATGGGCTCAAAAACCTGTATCATCAGTATTGTCTGGATATGCAAAATTATGCAAGTTTTCAACAAAGTTATACGGATCTAGTAAAGCTTTATAAGAAGAAACGAAAAGCCTACAGGTATCAAGAGATAGCCAAGAGTGAACTTCTACAAATAGAGAGTGAAAAAAGAAGAACATTTGCCAAGCTTCAAGAGATGAAAATGATACAAAATATTAAAAAAAATAAAATACTTATGTTAAGTAAAATCAGATCCTCCAAAAAGACGAAGCTCTCCTGTAGAGATATGTACCCTATACGCACATCTGTAAAATTGGGTAAGATATTTAGGCTATCAAAATCAGCCTACAAAAAACGTTTGGAGAGTACCAAAGAGCGTATGAAGCGTTACAGCCATGCTATTGAGTCTGTAAATCTTTCTGCCCAGTATGGCAAAGAACTGGATATTGACAGATATACTATTGGTGTATCTTTGCCACTTAACTTTACGAGTAGTCGTTCAGAACATGAAAGGGCTGCTGCAATGTACAGGCATTCAGCATTGCTACAAGGGTATAAACAAAGTATGAGAGAGAAGAAAGGCATGCTACAAGAACTCAAAGCAGAGCTTAGAAATCATGCAATCACAGCCAAGAGTATCTTTTCAAATTATAAAAATTACAAAAAGAGAGTTTTGCCACTGATAAAAAAGAGTTATGACCTAGGAGAGACTTCGGTGATAGAATATCTACTGAACCGTCAAAAACTTTATAGTTTAAATCAAGAGGTGTATGCGAGTAAAAAAGCATACTATCAAACACTGTTTACACTTTATACACTTGTTGAAAAGAAGGATTAACAATGAAAAAACACTTATTATTTATGGCAGCATGTCTCCTGTCACTTCAGGCTCAGCCTATTACACTTACGCCAGAACAAGAAAAAAATTGGCAAATCAAACTGGAATCTCCCAAGCTCTCCCAACGCTTACCGTTAGGAGACTTTATTGCACAGGTCGTGACACCACCTACGCTGTTGCATACGATATCACTTCCTTTTGAAGCCAATGTAAAAGAACTTAGCGTAGCACTTTACCAAGAAGTTAAAAAAGGTGATATATTGGCAAAGGTAACAGGTACGCAGTGGATAGCTATCCAGCAAAAAGCTATCGCTGAGGCTATAGAGTATAAGCACCACTCGCATCTGACTGAACGTAAAAATATGCTCTGTAAAGAGGAGATTATTCCTCAAAAAGAGTGCATGGCTGCCAATGCTGAACTAAAAGCTGACAGGATTAGGGTAGCAGCATCCAAAGCATTGCTTAAGAGTTATGGAGCCAATACTCTAATGATTGAAAGACTTTTTGCTTCGCTTACACTCTCTCCTACAGCTGAGGTGAAGAGTAGTGTGGATGGGCGTATTGTCTCTTTGGGGGCTACACCAGGAAAGAGTACAAGCCCAAGTGATGCGTTGTTTGTGATACAGGAAAAAGGAAGTTTGTGGCTAGAAAGTGACATTGAAGCCCAAAGAGCCAAGGTATTGAAAGAGGGACAGAAAGTACATATTGTATTGGATGATATAGCTTTTGATACAACCATCTTACAAATCTCTCCTGTAATCAACCCTCAAAACCAAACAAGACAGGTACGTTTTTTAATCCCCCAAGATGTAGATGTAGCAGCAGGGTTTCGGGGTAATGCACATATCTCTTTTGCTGCAAAGAGTATTGTTATTACTAAAACATCCGTGATAAAAGATGGTAAACATCAAATCATTTTTGTTAAAAATAATAAGGGTTATATGTCAGTAGCTATCAATATACTTGCAGAAGATGATAACCATTACTTTGTGAAACCAACGCAAGATATCAAAGGAGAGATTGCTTCTTCTTCTGTGGCAATACTTAAAAATCTGTTAGGTGGGAGTGATGAATAAAATTATAGGATTCGCACTGGCACAAAGGCTTTTTTTCTCTTTGCTGGCTGTGGTTATTTTGGGGTTTGGTATTAAGGCATATAAAGAGTTGCCTGTAGATGCTTTTCCTGATATCTCTCCTACACAGGTGAAGATTATTATCAAATCAAGCGGTATGACACCAGCAGAGATAGAGTCTCGCATCGTGACACCCATAGAGATGAAAATGGTGGGGATACCCTACGAGACGATGATGCGTTCTATTT
>JALWME010000163.1 GCA_027083995.1 Sulfurovum sp. | reverse complement strand
TCCCCCTCCACAACCAACAAGTAGTAAACACACTACACTATAGAATCCTATCTTTTTCATTTCTGTCCTTTACCATAAAAAATACAATGAGAAAAATATAGAAAGAAAATGCGGTAACCTGGCAATCTTTTAAAGACCCATGGCTTTCTGTCCCTATTTCACAATAAGTTTAGCTTTTTCAACATTGTTATGGGCAAGTATAGCTAAAAAATGTCAAAAGCCAAAAAAAGAAAGTTTTGGTTAAAATTAAGCTATGAAAGTAGCACTTATACAACAGCAATATCACCATAGCAAAAAAGAGACAATACCTCATTCTATTTTACAAATAAAAGCAGCAGCAAAAAACGGTGCCGAACTTGTAGTACTCCAAGAACTCCACCAGAACGAGTACTTTTGTCAATGTGAAGATACCAAGTTTTTTGCTTATGCCAATAGTTTTGAAGAGGATGTCAAATTTTGGTCAAATGTTGCCAAAGAAAACAACATTGTACTGGTCACTTCTTTATTTGAAAAACGTACTGCAGGACTTTACCATAACACAGCCGTGGTCTTTGAAAAAGATGGCTCTGTGGCTGGGAAGTACCGTAAAATGCACATCCCTGATGACCCAGGGTTTTATGAGAAGTTTTACTTTACCCCAGGGGATTTAGGCTTTGAGCCTATAGAGACTTCTGTAGGGAAGTTAGGTGTACTTATCTGTTGGGATCAGTGGTATCCTGAGGCTGCACGTATTATGACACTCAAAGGGGCAGAGATACTCATCTACCCAACAGCCATTGGCTGGTTTGATGAAGACAGCCAAGAGGAGAAACAACGCCAGCTTGACAGCTGGATAACCATCCAACGCTCCCATGCCATCGCCAATGCCATCCCCGTTTTAAGCTGTAACCGCGTAGGTTTTGAGTCTGACCCCACAGGTGTGATGCAAGGCACTCACTTTTGGGGCAACAGCTTCATCTGTGGTGCACAAGGAGAACTCCTAGCCCACGCCAACCACCAAAACGAAACCCTCCTCTACGCAGACATCACCCACGAACGCACCAAAGAAGTAAGAGACATCTGGCCCTTCCTACGCGACAGACGTATAGAAGCGTATACTTGTCTTTTAAAAAGATATTGTGATAAAAGTTAGAATTTCTAATTTCTAATTTTATTAAACCACCACATAAAAGCAAACATCAAGCCAGGGGTTTTGGCAACAGCCTCATCATAGATAAAAGCTTCTGCGTCTTGTGTAGCCAAGTAAATAACTTCTATCTGCTCATCATCTATGCCTCCACCTTGACTTACCCTCATGCTTTCATCTACCTCAACATAATACAACGTTTGTTTACTCCCTGCAAAGCCTACAGAAGTATGAAAGGCTGTGATTCTTTCCATGTCATTAGACGCTACTGCAAAGCCACACTCCTCCTCTACCTCTTCTCTGGCTATATCTACCAAAGAGATATTTTTATCGACTATACCTGCACAAAGTTCTACTGTTAGCCCTATATTATTATTCATATATACTGCTGGACGAAACTGCTCTACAAGTACAAATGCCTCTTTTTCTCTATGATATATGAGTATCGCTACAGAGTCATGAGCCTGTACTATCTCCCAATCTTTATCTATACCGTTTTGTCTATATTTTGCCAAAGAAGTAGCGATAAATGCAGGCTCAACCAAGGGGCTTAATCTAAAATTTTCTATTTTGTTATCCATTTTTATTGACTCCAGACATAGGTAGGTGTATCATTTTGAACATAATGTAAAAGCTTTTCTCTATTTTTCTTCACGCCTTTAATGGCTACATTTTTATACTTTGTAGTCGTGACATTTTCATATTTTGTAAACTTTTTAAGTATAGATGTTTTAAGGGATTTTTTACGTAAGACTGTCATAGGATTTATCCATCTTCCATTTTTTTTGAGTCCAAAATGCAAGTGAGGACCTGTGCTTCTACCCGTACTGCCCACATACCCTATAATTTGTCCTTTTTTAACCTTTTGTCCTCTTTTGACACGTATACGGCTTTGGTGTGCATAGAGGGATTCATAACCATCTCCATGTCTAATTTTGACTACTTTTCCATAGCCTCCCATCGTTCCCGAAAAACTTACCCTTCCAGAATTGACTGCCAAAAGAGGTGTACCTCTTCTAGCCCCAAAGTCTGTCCCATGGTGCGGTCTATAGCGTTTAAGTATAGGGTGATAACGACTGTATGAAAAAGAAGAAGTAATACGCACATGCCGTAAAGGCATACCAAAACGTGCTTCACTGGTACTCACTGGTACTCTCTTGGTATAGGTAATTTTTCTCTTACCCTTAACCATGTAGGCTACTGATTTTCCTGTCTCACCATAGCCATCTCCATCTTCATCCACATAGATAAACTTTACTTTTTTTCCCATTTTTACACGTGCTATTTTAATATCTGGTATCAAATATGGTTTTCCCATTCGTGTGCTTTGCTCATACACAAAATCTATCTCATCACCCTTGTGTAACTTTTTGCTGTCTACCACACCTTTTAGTGCCAAAGAGAGTCGCTTGGCTACATTTTTATTTTTAATAGTATTCAGTGTATCAGTATAGGGGTTTTTTTTGACAATCACTTTGGCAAAATACTCATCTGTTTCATAAGCAATAGGTATGATATCAAAATCATAACTACGCTTATTTTTACTCAGATGTATTTGCATCACTTCACTGATGGGGATAAGTGCCTGTAAAAGCGTGCCTTTTTCATCTTTTAACTCATAAAAATCATGATGATGACTAATCTCTGAAAGGAATTTTTGATCATCTTTGGAAATAGTATTCAACAAAGATGAAGAGATGTTGTGTGTCTCCAGGTACTGTGAAAAAGTTTGCCCCTCTTTCCACTTAGCCGATGTTACCTTTGCTGCAAACAAAGAACTTACCATAAATATCAATACTGCAATATGCTTCATTCTACTCCATTACTCTGTCCAAGTGGCATAATTATAACGGATTTAGGTTAATCCATATTAGAGTTTAACACTTTTGCTTGTATAATCATTACAATACAATACATATAAAGGACAGCTATGCGTAAAATAGCACTTATTACTTTACTTTCATTACCACTATTCTCAGGTTTTTTTCCTCAAACAGTACATACTTCTATCTCAAGTGTTTCAAAAGATTCAGTCTCGCTCAACA
>JALWME010000162.1 GCA_027083995.1 Sulfurovum sp. | reverse complement strand
AGCTAGGTTTACCCACAAAGTCAGAGATACGCTTTTTTTGGTAAGGTTTGAGCTGTCCATAAAGTAGCGGAGCAGAGAGTCCAAGTATCATAAATATACTCACCCAAATTTTCCAGTTGATGCCCACAACAAATAAAATACCATAGCCTGTGATGAGTAGTACAAGAGCAGTACCTAAGTCTGGCTCCTTGGCAATGAGGATAAAGGGTATAACGATAACAATAGAGAGTTTGATAAATTGCCATATGCCATAGCCTTTCTCTTCGGGAGGTCGTCTGCTTATAAGGTACCCCAACATCATAATAACAGAGACTTTAATAAACTCTGAAGGCTGCAGAGTGAGTCCTACTCCTGGTATTTCTATCCACCTTTGTGCACCAAGTATGGTCTTGCCTATGAACTCTACGGCTATAAGTAGCCCAAGATTAGCCACATAGAAGATGGGGACAAACCACCATAATATACGCCTCCACGGTATAAAAGCAGAAACAAAAAATACAATTGCTGCTATGAAATAATAAATCATTTGTTTTTGATAAAGATGATGGTTGATTTCATATACAAGGTAAGAGGAGATAACAAAAAGAGGGATGACCTGTATCATTAAAAAGTAAGAGAATTTTTTTAAAATATTTTTGTCAAAATTGAACATGGATTTGCATTTTTCCCTTATTTTTAAGGTATTATATCAAAAGATTTATCTTTCTTAAGTAAAAAGAATCTAGGGGTAATTATGGCTGATTTTTATCGTTTTAAAAAGTTTGACGAAGTGACAATATGTAGACATGCTGTGAGTACTAAAAATGTTACAGAACCTTATGCATTCTCTGTAGCACTACACACAGGAGAAAATATAGAAAATATCGTTGCAAATAGAAAAAAAATCCTTTCTATGCTTGGATGGGATGAGTCTATATGTTTTGTATTGGCAGATCAGACCCATAGTGACCATATAGTTATTATTGATAAAGAAGAGACTAAAGGTTGGGTATGTTTAGACGATGCTGTAGCAAATTGTGATGCACTTATCACCAATAAAAGAGATGTGGTACTTGCCATACTCACAGCTGATTGTGTCCCTGTATTGTTGCTAGACATCAATAAAGGTGTTGTGGCTGCAGTGCATGCAGGCTGGAGAGGGAGTAAAAAACAAATAGTAGCAAATACAGTAGCTAAAATGGTTGATGTTTTTGACTGTAAGGCTGAAAATATCATCGCAGGTATAGCCCCCTCCATAGGTCGTTGCTGTTATGAAGTAGGCGAAGAGGTGGTAGAAAATTTTAAGGATATACCTAATGCATATGATTGTGTAGGTACAAAATTTATGCTGGATTTACCGTTTATTAATAAGATACAACTCATAAATGCAGGCTTGCAAGAGTCTAATATAGAGATGAGTAATATATGTACATCTTGTGAGGCGGAAAGGTTTTTTTCTTATAGAAAAGAGCAGGGATGTTCTGGTAGATTTATCTCTATGATTGGTCTAATTTAGACAGGACAAGTGTCTATCTTATGAAAAACTTTTGACACCAACCACTAAAGAGTGTCCGTCACTAGATAGTCTCATCTACACCAAAATATTTATCTATAGAAATAAAAATATTGGTAGGTAAGAGGTTATCAATACCAGATATAATTACTTGTGTTATTTTTTTTAACATTTATCAATCCTTATTTGGAAGTTTGAGACAATTATATACTATTTGAATTAACTATGTATTACTTCTTCTTTTGTGCTAAATTATATAGTATCAATGGTATACTAGATAGAGAGTACGATTATTCTATATTAGTGAAGAATGTAAATTATAAATTCACTATTGCAAACGTCTAGGTTCTTCAGAGGGTTCAATAAAAAGTTTAGAAAAAAGTAGATGATAATTCTTTACATTTCTGCCAAACAAGACCTAAATATTCATGCCAGATAATGTGGGATTTTTTTAATGTATTTGCAGAAAAAATATGTGTGTAGTTTGGATGCTTGATATTGCCAAGGTGATTTGTAGGTGCAGCTATAGGATTAAGGCCTGCATCTCTAAAAATTTTTAAGGCACGTGTCATATGTGATGCAGATGTGACTAGTATAAATGGTTTAGTGTCTAGTAAGGCTTTGCCTGCTTGTGCTTCTTCTTCTGTATCTCTTGTGCCAAGATGCAAGATAATTTCAGTTTCTTTCACACCCAGTGAGGTAGCTAGCTTTTTTTGCATAATGGCATGTTCTGTTATATCATGTAATCCATGATACCCAGAAACTATAATTTGAGCTTGTTTGTTTAGTTGATGGTAGTGACGCAATCCTTCATTGAGTCTTACAACAGCGGTTTCAGATAGTTGAGAAGTTATAGGATGACTATTATCTGTATGGTGTCCACTACCTAGAACATAAATATATTTTACATTTTTGGGTGCGTGATGCAGTGTAGGGTTTTGAGATTCCAAATCATACAGAAGTGCATCAATAAGTGGGGTGTATGAAATTACAAAAAACCACAGTACACTAAGTATAAGTGTCAATTTTGCTTTTGCTGGTTTATTTTTAGAGATAAAAAATAAGCTTAAAAGTATGAGTCCAACTCCTAAAGGTAAAGGCTTTAGAAAGGTTGAGATGATTTTTTTAAGTAGAAACTCCATAGATTAGTCTACTATTCTTGTTTCATTAACTCCCATCTCCATCACTTTCCATGGGAGTCCTTGCTTGTTTAGTTCTTGCATAAAAGGATCTGGATCAAACTCTTCCATGTTGTAAACACCTTTACCTTGCCATATGCCTTCTAATATAAGTTTTGCACCTATCATGGCTGGTACACCTGTGGTATAGCTTACGCCTTGACTGAGTACTTCTGCGTAACATTTTTCATGTTCAGAGACTTGATAGATGTAGACTGTTTTCTCTTTTCCCTCTTTAATACCTTTGGCAAATATACCGATATTTGTTTTACCTTTAGTCCGAGGTCCAAGACTTGCAGGGTCAGGGAGTAGGGTAGCGAGGAACTCCATAGGGATGATTTTCATTCCTTTGTGTTTCACCTCTTTGATGCCAAGCATCCCTACATTTTCAAGACACTTCATGTGTGTAAGATAGCTCTCTGCAAAGGTCATAAAGAAACGTATACGTTTAAGTCCTTTGATGTGTTTAACAAGTGACTCCATCTCTTCATGATAGAGCAGATAGCT
>JALWME010000161.1 GCA_027083995.1 Sulfurovum sp. | reverse complement strand
TTTTCTGCTATGCAAAATGGCTTCAAAAAAGAGGAAAATGCTACAGAAAATAAAATCTATGATATGCAAATGCTCACCTTGCGATTTAAAGAGTATCTTGAAACACATATCAGTGAAGATGAAATGGTACAAATCCTTGAAAATTATAAAAATGTGATACTTTTACAATTTGTCTCAGCCTCTTCTGAGACTCAAAATCGTGACCAAAATGAAACAACAAGCTACATAACAACACTCAAAGCAGACCCTGAGGCTGAAACCCGTATAGATATCATCAAAAAGATAAGCAATGAACTATACTCAAAAGAGGCTATGCTGGTAATGTTTGATGAGCTGATGAAACCACTCATACAAAATGGTATTGGTGGGAACAAGATGGGAGATGAGATACTCAAAGGTGCAAAAGAAGACTACATTAACACTATGATAGAAGTCTCTAGTGATGAGACACTTTACGCTACTAAAGACTTCAGTATGGAAGAACTGGAAGAACTACTCAAAATTGCCCAAACACCCGCTATAGACCATGAGACAAAAGCTGTCTTTGGTGCGATGGCATATGCATTAAAAGAATTTTTTATGTCACTTTCATCACGATATGATGTAAACAAACACCAGCCTCAATCTAATAACAAATAGATTAGCTGCCATACAGAATGAAACCCATCTATATCACAGACCTAGACCATACCTTTTTACGTTCAGACCTAAGTGTCAGTGACTTTTCTGCTGATGTGTGGAACACCAAGTCTCAAAATGCCATCATGGGAATTGCTACTGCGAGAAGCTATACTAAATCACAAGAGTTACATAGCAAACTTCATCTCAATGCTCCCATGATACTCCTTGATGGTGCTATCATCATCACCAATACAAAAAAAGTAATAGATATAAAGGTACTAGATAAAGAACTGGGTGATGCCATCGTAGAGGTAGGTTCAAAACTTGGCATAGACCCCTTTATCATTGGGGTTAACAATCAAGAACTCAATGAATCATTTTTGTACCCACGAAAGCTCAATAGATATCAAAAATCTGTACTAAAAGGCTACAAAGATGACCCACGTATGCAATTTAACCCTTCTAACCAAAGTATGGAGAAAAATCTCAAAATAGTCTATTTTGGATATGAAGAAGAACTCAAAACTCTCCACAAGGAACTGTTCAAAATATTTGGCAATACCATAGAAGCGAAACTCTCCCCTGAAAAATACGGTGGAGGCTATTTTCTCACCATACTCCATCCTGAAGGCGACAAAGCACATGCCCTCACTAAAGTGATGGAGTACCTAGAACGTGACACAGATGATGTCACCGTATTTGGCGACTCTGTCAATGACATAGGCATGTTTAAACTCGCAGGAACTGCTGTGGCTGTGGCTAATGCACTTGATGATGTAAAAGCTGAGGCAGATGTTGTCTTGCCTCATAGCAATGATGAAGATGGGGTTGCAAAATACTTGCAAGGCATAAAGGGATGAAAAAGAAAATACAAATTATTTAGCTATTTCAACTGCTTTATTAAGTGACAGCTTAGCAGATAAATAGTCTTTCATGCTAATACCTTACCTCAAATCCATCCGTATTAAATACGGCATTATCTATAATCTCATACTTTACATCTTCTACATTACTTAAGAGTGAACCCTCTTTAAGTATCTCCATAAATGTGTCAAAGTCATCATCAAATATTTCAGCTACTACTTCTACTGTGCCATCACTGAGGTTTTGTATATAACCTTTAAACTGTTTTTTCATAAGAGCCTGAGAGACAGACTTTCTGTAAAATACACCTTGTACTTTTCCATAAACAATAAATCTATACCACTGCATTATGCATCCTTGTCATACTCGGTTTTAAGGTCTTTTAGAAATGTCAAAATATGTTGCTGAAACAGATACTCTTCTTCTATCTCTTTATCTACACATTCACATAATGTTTGAAGCAGTGCCATATCAATTTTTTTTGCAAAGCGTTTCACACTCTTAGTCTCTTTCTCAACAATTTGTATAAGATCTTCAAAGTTAAGTCCATTATCTGTGATAATTTTGTGATGATACTCCTTGACTGTATCTATGAGTAGCTCTGCTCTGTCTTGATCTTCACTGTATATATTGTGAGCAATCTCTTTGAGCCTTTGTATTTCACACTCACTCATCTCACCATTGGCAGAGACTATGAGGGTTAAAATTTTGGCTCTATATTCTAAAGAACTATGGTTATAGACCAAAAATTCTCTAAAGACTTTCTTTATGGTACGCTTCAAGCTCTTAAACACTTTTACTTCCTTAACACTCTTTTAACAAAAGTATACTATAGTTTTACAAAAATGGATAATTACATATGGGAAATATAGACCTAATCATCATCCTCACTACTGCATTTTTAGGTTCAGTAGGACACTGTATAGGCATGTGTGGAGGTATAGTAGTCGCCTACAGTTCAAGCAAGATAGACCCAAAGTCCTCCTATATACATCAAACAGCTTCCCATATCTCTTATAATTTCGGTCGGGTTTTTACATATAGCATACTTGGTGCTGTGTTTGGCACTATTGGTCAAGTCATAGCTTTTACTCCCACAACCAAAGGTATACTTTTTGTTATCACTGGTCTACTTATGATACTTGCAGGACTTAGCCTGTTAGGAAATATAAAGTTTCTAAACTCTGCTGAGTGGTCAGTCTCCAAGTATCCCTGGTACCAAAATACCTTCAGAAAACTACTTTCTTCAAAAAGTTATGGAAGTTTCTTTCTTTTAGGTATGCTAAACGGCATTATACCCTGTGGTCTTGTTTACGCCTTCGCTGTCTTTGCAGCTAGTACGGCTACACCATTTGGTGGTGCCTTGGTCATGGCTACTTTTGGTCTGGCTACTATCCCTGCACTTTTCTTTTTGGGTTTTCTTACCAAATTTCTACAAAAAGGTTCTATCCGTGCCACTATGATGAAACTGGCTTCAGTATTGGTCATAGTTTATGGTCTATTTACACTCTACAAAGGATATAATTTCATAGCACACCCCGAAAAGATGAAGGCTATGATGGAAAAGATGATGGAAGGCAGTATAGATGACGGTACACTCACAGGTAAATTTAACGGAATGAAATGTGCTCCAGGAAAATGTGGTTGATAAAAGTATCGCTATTTTACTTCACAGTTTTTCAATCCTTTTTTAAAACACTCACTGTATTGTCTGGC
>JALWME010000160.1 GCA_027083995.1 Sulfurovum sp. | reverse complement strand
ACTTTTTTCTACTGTAAGCGTTCCCAAAAAAGTTTTAAACTTGATTTTAAACGTTTTGAAAAGATACTCCTAAACTCTTCTCAACAGTCTGGACGAAGTCAGATGATGAAGCTTGAAATGGCTGGGGGTTTAGAAGACTTTTTAAAAAGGTATCCAGAAGTAAAGATGTTAAATTTCAGCAAAAAAAACTTGTTATCCAATGTTAAAATAGATACGGTAGTTATAGGTTGTGAGGGTGGATTTACAGAAGATGAAATAGCATTATTTAACACAGATGATATTGTGGGTTTTGATACATCTTTGGTTTTAAAAAGTGAGAGTGCCGTCTGTGCAGTGGCATCTAAGTTACTTTTATAAAAATTTAAATCTATTTTGTTATAATTCCGCCCTAATTGTTGTCTCAGCTAGACTGTTGCAACGACACTTTTTCTTTTGAAAAAGGAAGAGCAGAATGCTAGAACAGGTTAGTTACCTGTCTTATTAAAAGGACGCAATAGAGCAAACTCTATTCTACTACGTTAACACTGAGTTTCCTTCAGCAGGAGGCTCAGTCAACTGGTTGCCTTTAAAAACAAACTTTTAAGGAGATACAATGAGAAAAGATATTCACCCAGATTATGTTGAGTGTAAAGTAACATGTGCTTGTGGAAACAAGTTTGAGATAAGAACAAATAAAGCCCAAATGAGTATAGACATTTGTAATGACTGTCACCCATTTTTTACAGGTTCTGAAAAAATTCTTGATGCTGCTGGTAGAGTTGAGAAATTTAAAAGCAAATACAAATTGAGTTAATTGAACGGATGCAGAGCGAAGCTCTGAACCCTTACGCTAACGCTAAGTTTCCCTCAGCGGGAAGCTCACGCAACTAGTTGCTTAAAAAAGCTTCTAGATTGCTTCTACTAATTGCCTAAAGGCATTTTATGATTACTTTTATTCCTACTCCTATTGGTAACCCTCAAGACATTACTATTAGAGCGATGAAGCTTTTTGAAAAGGCTGAACTTTTTCTATGTGAAGACACACGTCAGACCAAACGGCTTTTGCGTCTACTTGAAGAGCGATTTGATATGGTGTATCCTGATGCTGAGTTTTATAGTTTCAATGAGCATAACGGTCAAGAGAGGCTTGATGAATTTGGTGAAACATTTTCGCAAAAAGAGGTAGTCTATGTAAGTGATGCAGGGATGCCTGTTATTTCTGATCCTGGACAGTTGCTTGTCTCTTATGCACAAAAAAACGGGCTAAACTATGATGTCTTGCCTGGAGCTTCGGCAGTAACTACAGCATACGCAGCTTCAGGTTTTGAAGCAGGTAAATTTCTTTTTTTTGCATTTTTGCCCCATAAAGGAAACCAAAGGGCTACTGCTTTGGCTGAGGCTATGGGGAATGGATATAACACCGTATTGTATGAATCGCCACATCGTTTAGAAAAGCTTTTAGAAGAGGTGTTAGCCATAGATGAGAATAGAGAGATTTTTTTAGCCAAGGAACTTAGTAAAAAGTATCAAAAATACTACCGTGGAACAGCCAAAGAGATACAAGTACTTTTTAAAGATATTACCATACGTGGTGAGTGGGTTGTGGTGATAAAAGCAAAAGAGAGTTTAGAAAAAAGTCTTAGTTTTACAGAAGTTTTAAGCCTTGATATGCCCCCCAAAATAAAAGCAAAACTACTCTCCCAGATGAGTGACAAACCTGTAAAAGTATGGTATAACGAACTCATCAATAGTTAGTCTCACAGCAATTAACCCCTTAAAAGTAAAAATTAGATAAAATCTACTCTATGATTATATATGGAAAACAAGTGTGTTTGCACGCCCTAGAACAGCATGAAGACAAAATAAAAACAGTTTATGTTGCACAAAAAGGAACAAATGCTAAAGGGTCACTACCTAAAGGGTTGTTTCATAAATACCATGATAAGATAAAGTTTTTAGAAGAGAAGTGGGCACAATCCATGGCAAAAGGTGGTAATCATCAAGGTCTACTGGTAGAAATGGAAGCATTTTTGGAAACTTCTTTTTCTCAGGTAAAAAAAAGTGATTTTATTGTAGTGCTTGATGGATTGACTGATGTGGGAAACATAGGAGCAATAGTGCGTTCGGCATATGCCCTGGGGGCAGATGCTATTATTGTTTCTGGGGTAAAGCATCTTAATATGGCAGCTATAGCAAGAAGTTCTTCGGGTGCTTTGCTGGATATGCCTTTGATGATTACAGACAATATTTTAGATAATTTTCATGAGTTAAGGCAGCTTGGATTTAAAATCTATGGTGCGTTGATGGAAGGAGAAAAGGTGCAGACAATGACTTTCTTCTCCAAGCGTGTACTGGTACTTGGCAGTGAGGGCAAAGGTATCTCCAAAAAAGTATCAGGAAAGATAGACCAAATGATTTCCATAGAGATGAAACATGCGTTTGATTCACTTAATGTGAGTGCCGCAGCAGCAATTTTAATACATAGGATGGGTTATGCAGTTAAATGAGATACTTGAAGAACACAGTGTAAAAGCTATAAGTCAAAAAACCAATATTTCTGAAGACAATATAGAGAAACTTTTGGCAGAGGATTATGCTGGCATATCCAAGGCAAAGGCTTTTGGGTTTATCTCTATAATAGAACGTGATTATAATGTGGACTTGAGTAAAAAAAGAGAACAAGCCCATGCTTATTATGATGTACATAGCGAAGATCAAAGTATTAGTTTGGGACTACCTATAATTGAAGAGAAGAAAGGTCGCTCCAAATGGGGCGTGGTTTTAGTGTTGGTATTGCTTGCCTATGCTTCATGGTTTTTCTTTACACAATTTGACAATAGAAACCTCAGTGACATACTTCCTTTCACAGAAAAAAAGGTAGAAAGTGGTGCTGATACTCGAGGTACTGCGATACCAGATGAAGAGGTAGAAAAGTCCTTGAGTATAGAAAATGCACTTTCCAATACGCAAACAGATGCAACAGGTGTACAGACTGATATTGTGGAGATGACGATTGATTCCAAAACGGTTAGTTCTAAAAAAAATGAACATAAACGTAATGGTATAAATACAAACGACACTATAATGCTCCAAGGACAGTGAAGTAAATAATGAACAAAAGAGAGTAAAGTATGTTTGATGAAATACAATTTGATAAAATAAACCGCCTACCAAAGTATCTGTTTGCAGAGATTAATGATTTGAAGATGACAGCACGTCGTAATGGGGAGGA
>JALWME010000159.1 GCA_027083995.1 Sulfurovum sp. | reverse complement strand
AAGCCAAAATACTCATACTAGGTGTGGGTGGCGTGGGTTCTTATGCTCTGGATTGTCTCTACCGCTCAGGGGTAAGTGACATCACAATCTTAGACTTTGATGTCTATGATGAGACCAACCAAAACAGACAGATAGGTTCAGAAGCTGTAGGTATGGTAAAGGTAGAGCGTCTTAAAGAACTCTACCCAGAAATCAAAACCATAAACCAACGTATGGATATGGCATGGGTAGAAACATTTGACTTTGATTCCTATGACCTTGTGATAGACGCAGCTGACACTACAAAAGTCAAAATAGAAGTGGCAAAAAAATGCTACAAAAAGCTCATCATGGCTCTAGGTTCAGCTAAACGCTGGGATGCAAACAAAATAGAAGTAGCCTCTATCTGGAAAACACATGGCGATGCACTGGCACGAAAAATACGCAATGAACTTAAACGTGCAAAATTTGATAGAAATTTTACTGTAGTATTTTCTCCAGAGGAAGATAAGTGTAAAGAGAAAGGCTCTTTTGTAGGGGTAACAGGTACAGTAGGACTTACTGTATGTTCAGAAGCAATCAAGAAGGTTGTGAAGTAGCATAGGCAAAAAGCCTATGCATCATATAAAACTATACGCTAGTACTTCCACAGTGACCACATTTTTTTGCAGCTACTGGGATAGTCTCTGCACATTCGCCACACTCTTTGGTTGTAGGTTCTGCTTCTGGTTCATCTTTCATCTTGTTATATGCTTTAATAAACATAAAAACTACAAATCCCAAAATCACAAATGAGATAACATCATTGATGAATGTACCATATTTAATAGCTGGAGCCCCTGCTTTATCCAGTGCTTCCATAGTTGCATATTCGTTACCATCTAATGAAATAAACAGTTTTGAGAAATCTACTTTCCCCATAAGTAAACCAACAGGAGGCATAATGACATTTGCCACCATAGACTTAACCACTGTTGCAAAAGCCCCACCAAAAATGAAACCTACTGCCATATCTACCATATTTCCTTTAATAAGAAACTTTTTAAATTCTTCTAACATTCTTTTCCTTTAAAATTAAGATTTAAAAGTATAGTATAGGTAAATAAAAATAAAGCTTAGAAGCGTAGTAATGTTTATTTATTTTTCTTACTAAATAAACATTAATACAGTATTATTTCAGTTTTCTGTTACGTGCTGCAAGTATTGTCAACACAAACAATCCAACTACAGCATAATAAACCCACATAGGGATAGGTACAGGATCACCTGCTGCATATGAGTGTAATCCTGACAGGTAGTAGTTTACCCCAAAATATGTCATAAGCACTGCTGAATATGCCCATGTGGATGCAACATTATAAATAAAGTTAGATTTGAGAGCTGGTACAAAACGTAAATGAAGTACCATTGCGTACACCAAAATACTCACAGCAGCCCAAGTCTCTTTCGCATCCCAACCCCAGTATCTTCCCCAAGATTCATTAGCCCATACGCCACCTAAAAAGTTACCTATAGTTAAAAGAAAAAGCCCAATAATAAGTGACATTTCTGAAAGATTTGTCAACTCTTTGATAGAACGGTCAATGTTTTTATTTCCCTCTTTACCTCTCATAATATACAAAACAAGTACGAGAAGAGACAAAATAGAACCAAGCCCAAAAAAACCATCACCAGAGATAATGGTTGCCACGTGTATCATCAGCCAGTATGATTTAAGTACAGGCACAAGGTTTGTTATCTCTGGATTGATAAAACTCATGTGTGCTACACCCATCGTAATACCTGCCAATAAAGAAGCTCCAGCTAAAGCAAAAGGAGATTTGCGTGCCAAGAGTATACCCGCAAGTACTGTAGAAGCTGCGATAACAACTATAGACTCATAGGCATTTGACCATGGTGCATGACCACCAATGTACCATCTTATCGCAAGTCCTATAATATGCAATACAAAGCCAATGATGAAAATAGCCAAAGCACCTTTCATAATCCACTTCATAGAAAAACTCGGCTTAAGTACGTTAATAAATGCAAATATCAATAACAACAATCCTGTAAAAAGGTATAAAGGTACCAATTTAGAAAAAAGTCCTAATTTATTATATTTTATCTCCATATCTATATGACGTTCACTTGGAATAACCGCTGCTCCATATTTTACTTGGTATTTTTTTAGGCCTTTTAGTGCAAGATTTGCGTTGCTCCAGTTTCCAGTATTGAGCCCTTCTAAAATAGTTTGAAAATATACAGAGATACTTATCTTTACTTTATTGGCATCTTCTGCAGAGAAATTTTTAATGGCATCCATAGGTGCAAACCATTTGTTATTAGGGTCATTTGGTTTAGGGTATATACGAAACAAAGAGCCTTGATATGCCATAAATGCTACATTGACTCTTTCATCTATTTTTATAAGTTCTTTGTCATATTGATTTTTTTCTAAAGGCTTTTTACGGCTTGCTTGGGTGACTGCATCGTAGATTTTATAACTCCCATCATTTTGTACAAAGAAATCTGAAAACTTTGCAAATTTAACATCTTCATCCAGTCCTAATTCAATGGCAATTTTCTTATGCCCAATTTTAATCATAGGTACACTCTGATAAGTCTCTGGCTGGGTTATCATCCCTAAAAGTACTTGTGTAGCATCTAAGTTAAGTACAGAAGTTCTACCTGTAATTTTAGCTACAACTTCATGTGCTACCGTATCCACAGGCTTCATACGTCCTTGATGGTCTTGAGCGACAAGCTTACCAAAGTTCTGTGCATGTACATTGTCATACGATTCTATCTTTTTTTGTAGTTCTGGACTAAGCTCTATGGCTTTTGCATCTAGCTGTTGTGGTGCAAAACCAAGCAGTGCAAAAAGTACAAAAACTATAGCTGCATCTTGTAACTTTCTAGTACCTTTAAGTAACTGTCTAAAGCGTCCATTAGGTGCAAACAGAGACCAAATCATACCAAGCGTCATAAGAATATACCCTACATATGTAGGCCATGTTCCAGGGTCATGGTTGACAGAAAGTACTGTACCTTTTTCATCTGGATCATAGGAAGATTGAAAAAAACGATAGTTTCTATGATCTAAAATGTGGTTCATATATATTTTGTATGGCATAGTAATATTTTGTTCTTTATCTATAAGTACAACATCAGATGCATAAGAAGCAGGTGTCATAGAACCTGGATAACGTTCTAGTTTAAATTTTTCAAGTTTTATTGCAAAAGGAAGTTCTAT
>JALWME010000158.1 GCA_027083995.1 Sulfurovum sp. | reverse complement strand
AATTATCTTACATTCTCAAAAGGGTTTTCAACAACATTCTTTCTATCTACGATGTAAGGAATAAGTGCTGTTTGTCTAGCTCTTTTGATAGCTATTGTGACTAGTTCTTGGTGACGTTTACAGTTACCTGTAAGACGACGGGGCATGATTTTAAATCTTTCACTGAGTGAAAATTTAAGACCAGCTAAGTCTTTATAGTCGATAAAATCAACTTTCTGTTCACAATATTTACAAAATCTCTTTTTGAATTTTCTTCTTTCTGCCATGGTTTGGTCCTTTTGGTTTAGTAGCCCATATACTGTCATGCATTAAAACATAAGTGACAATGAGCAAGAATTTTAAAGAAAGATAGTACACTAAATTTACTTTTGTTCATCTTAAAAACTATACAGGAAACTTTACCTGCATGTATAACTTAATTATGTTAAAATAAAATCCAACAACACTTAGGGGGCACAGTGAAAATAGCAGAAAAAAAAGCACTCAAAAGAGAATCAATCATACAAGCAGCTTTACAGCTTTTCTCTACCAATGGATTTCATCGTACTACTATACCTGACATTGCAACAAAACTTCAAATGTCTGTGGGGAACCTGTATAACTATTTTTCATCTAAAGATATATTGGCTCAGGAGATTATAAAGTATACTTCTGAGGCGTTAGGGGAGAAAATACGTGTGGTCAATATGTCTGAGGATACAGCAAAAGAGAAGATACACCAAATTGTCAGTATTTATTTTACTATGGCAGAAGAGAAGCCTGAAATGATAGAGTATTTTTTACGTGTGTATCTTTCTAATCGTGAGGTATTTAATGATGGTTGTGAGGGGATGCTGTGTGTGTCAGGGTTTATTACTGAGATTATGGTTTTCTTTGATGAGGGTGTAAGCTCTGGAGAGTTGCGTAACCAAGACTTTTTTTCTGCTTTTGGACTTTTTATGGGCTATCTGGGAGGTATGGTTTTTCTCAAAGGTGAAGCAGTTCTACCCAAAGAGATAGCGTACTATATAGATGATATTTCACGTAATATCTATAATGCGTTAAAGGTATAACTGTGCGTGTCTCTTGCTTTTTGCAAAGATTTAGTCAGAGGCATTACTGTCGAAGTTCCGCTTTGATAGTAAGGAGACAGAGATAATGGAAAAACCTCGTTTACTTTGGTTACAGGCGATTACATGTAATGGTAATACACACTCTTTTTTGAATCATCCAGAGCTTTTTTCTCTATTGTCTCATTTTGAGATAGTACATCATCCTGCACTTGAAGGGAGATATGTTTTTGATGATATTTTAGGGGGTAATGTACCTTGTGATATACTTATTTTGGAAGGTTCATTTGTAGAAAAAGGGTTCTTAAAGGGAGGCGTAGAGGTCTCACATGTCATCAAAACCTATGCGAAGAAAGCAAAATACATCATATCTGCAGGAACCTGTGCTACATTTGGAGGTATTTTCAAACAAAAAGACCCTAAGAATATTTCTGGATTTTGTTTTGACCTAGAAGAGAAATCAGCACGGTATGATACGTATGCTTCAAAGCTCATCTCACTACCAGGATGTCCCATACACCCTAAATGGCTCTCTTATGTTTTACTGATGCTTGCCAATGGCAACAAGATACCCATAGACAATCTGCACCGTCCTGTAGAGCTGTATGGATACACAGTACATAACGGCTGTACACGCAATGAGTACTTTGAATGGAAGATAGACTCTGAAAATTATGGACTTAAGGAGGGCTGTTTGTTTTATGAACAAGGCTGTCAGGGTCCCTATACGAGAGGTTCATGCAACAAAATACTATGGCATGACATTAGCTCCAAAACACGTGCAGGCACACCATGTTTTGGATGTACAGAACCCATTTTTCCTCAAACTTCACTTTTTAAAACCAAAACAAACATGGGTATACCTGCCAAGATGCCCTTAGGTATACCCAGACGTGCATACATTAGTTTAGTAGGTGTAACAAAGAGTTTTAAGATAAAGCGTTTTTCCACGCGGCTTATGGAGTATGATAAATGAAAAAAATACATATGAAACAACTCATAGAAAAGATTGAAGGAGAAGCAGAGCTTGATTTTACTTTTAACGAGGGCAAGATAGAAGATGTCAAGATTAACTTTGGGTTTTACAGAGGGATAGAGGAGATACTAAGGGGTAAAGATGCGAGAGATGCTTTGGTTATTACGCCAAGGGTCTGTGGTATCTGTAACCATGCACATCTACTCACAGCGGTACGTGCCATAGAAGATGGCTATGAAAAGGCAGGAGATAAGATAGAACTTACTTCCAAAGCATCAGACATACGTGAGTTTACACTCTCATGTGAGCTTATACAGAACCATATCAAATGGCTTTACATGACACTGCTACCACAGATAGAAAGTTATCTTGACTGTAAGAGTGAAGAGAATTATGCCATGAAGGCTACATACTTGTCCTCTACCATTACCAAAGCCCTTGCCATCTTTGCGGGACAATGGCCACACTCTTCATATGCAGTACCTGGAGGGGTGACCTGTGATCCTACACATTTGGATGTTATGCAAGCCCAGAGTCTGGTAGATGAGTCTATCAAGTTTTTTGAACAGGTGGTGACAGGGTTGCCATTGGAAGAGTATTTACGCATAGATTTATGTGCAGATTTGCACAAGGTAGGTGGAGACTTTGGAAAATTACTTCATTTGATAGGAAGTTCTGGTATGACAGAGATAGGCAAGAGTCATGACAGGTTTATTGTTTTTGCTGATGGTATCCTCTCTAAAGCTGGAAAATCTATAGGCACAAAAGTATCCAATGTAGATAGTAAATATGTAAAAGAATCTATGCAAAAGGGTACTGTAGCTAAAGCTGTGACCTACAAGGACAAACTTTATGAAGTAGGCCCTTTGGCACGTGGCATGGTGTCTAAAACATCTATAGTTAAAAATTTGCATAAACGTTATAAAGATTCGCTACTTACCCGTGTATTTGCACGTGTACATGAGGCAGCAATACTTTTGGCACATGTCCAAAAGTTACTGAAAAACCTAAACCTGGAGGAGGACTCTTGTACATTAAGTCCACATACTGTTTTACAAAATTTTGAAGGTAGTGGCATCGTAGAAGCGGCACGAGGGTCGCTGATCCATAACACAACAGTAAAAAATGGGCATATAGTAAAGTATGAGATTATTACGCCTACACAGTGGAACTTGAGTCATGGCAATGATGAAGAGATGGGCATAGCCGTCGAGGCGATGAAAGGGTCCAAAAAT
>JALWME010000157.1 GCA_027083995.1 Sulfurovum sp. | reverse complement strand
GGATATCAATCCCCATCAACTTCAATACTGTTGGTGCAATATTGTTCAACCCACACCCCTCTTTGACTTCATTCACGCCATCAGCCAATACAAAACACCATACTTCGCCTACTGTATGGTTTGTCAGAACATTACCATCTTTATCTTTCATCTCTTCACAGTTCCCATGGTCTGAAGTGAGTACCACATTGTAGCCATCACTTTTGGCCTTTTTTATAATTTTGCCTAGTTCGGTATCCACTGCATTGACTGCCAAACATGCCGCTTCATAGTTACCTGTATGTCCTACCATATCACCATTGGCAAAATTGACTACTATAAAATCATAGTTTTCATCCATAGCTACTCGTACTGCCTCGCCCACTTGAGGTGCAGACATCTGCGGTTGCATATCATATGTTTTTACATCTGGGCTTGGTATGAGCAGACGGCTCTCCCCTATGTAGGGCTCTTCTATACCACCATTGAGAAAAAATGTTACATGGGCATATTTTTCTGTCTCTGCGGTATGAAGTTGGCGTAATCCTGCATTTGCTATCACCTCTGCCAAGGTATTTTTAGGTGCCTCTTTGGGGAAAAGTATCGGGTAGTCAAAATTTGCATCGTATTGTGTCATTGTAGCAATGTGCAAGGGGATATACCTTCTGTCAAAAGCATCAAAGTTTTTATCTCCCAAGGCAGTGGTAATTTCACGCACCCTGTCTGAACGGAAATTACTCACCACCACCACATCACCCTCTTGCATACCTTCATATCCATGCAGTGCCACAGGCTCTAAAAACTCATCTAAAACATCTTGTGCATAAGAGGCATCAACATACGCTTGGGCTGTCAAGTTTGTACTGGGTTTTGCTTCTGTTATGGCTCGATAACCTTTTTCCACTCTCTCCCAACGGTTGTCTCTGTCCATCGTGTAAAAACGCCCCCCTATGGTTGCGATAGATATTTGCTCATCACAGATATTTGCTATCTGTTCTATGTAGATTTTTGCTGACGTTGGACTCACATCACGCCCATCAGTAATGAGATGTAAAAAAACTTGTTTGCCTCTGTTTTTGGCTAACTTTGCCAACCCTATAGTATGTTCTATGTGAGAATGCACCCCACCGTCACTTAGCAGTCCTATGAGATGCACATTCTCACTTTTTTCTAAAGTTTCTGTGAATGCATTATTTTCTTCTATACTGCCATTTTCAAGTGCTAGAGAAATCTTCACCAAATCTTGGTACAAAATACGACCAGAGCCTATGGTCATATGTCCTACTTCAGAGTTTCCCATCTGCCCTTCAGGTAGCCCTACGCTCAATCCATGCGTAGAGACAAGTGCTTTGGGTGCCTCCTTAAAAAGCTTGTCATAGGTTGGTTTTACCGCATCTTTAAAAGCGTTACAGGTACTCTCAGGCTTACAACCTATACCGTCAGTGATGATTAAAATTGTTTTTTTGTTCATTTATGTTCTTTAAAATCTTAGTATTTAATTGAAATCATAGTAAAATAAACTTTCTTAAACATAAAAAGGGCTATAAAATCTATGTTATATGAACTCTCTCAACTTTTAGACATTAATTTATTTGGCTACATCTCAGTACGTGCAGGCTTTGCATTTTTTGTAGCTTTTTTACTTACTATTTTCATTATGCCAAAATATTTGGCATGGGCACTCTCCAAAAATGCCAACCAGCCCATAAGTAAATATGTTCCTGCACATGAAGGTAAACGTCATACACCTACAATGGGTGGTGCTATATTTTTGGTCTCTACACTGATTGCCGCTCTTTTCAGCGTAGATTTTTCAAACCTTTACATTTTAGGAGGTATCATCACACTTATAGGCTTTGGACTTGTTGGATTCAAAGATGATTTAGGCAAAGTCCTCTCTGGAGATAACCTGGAGGGACTTACACCTAGAGGTAAAATGGGTCTACAGGCACTGGTTTCCATACTCGCTACAGCACTGTTGCTCTATACTGGTTTTCCAACGGAGTTTTATATACCTTTTTTAAAAACTCCTCTCTTTGACTTAGGCTACGCAGCCATACCATTTTGGGTATTGGTTTTCTTGGCTAGCACCAATGCAGTCAACCTTACAGATGGGCTTGATGGGCTTGCCACTGTACCCTCAATCATAGCCTTGTCTACATTGGGACTGATCATTTATGTAACAGGACATGCTATTTTTTCTCAATACCTTCTTGTACCCAACATCAAAGGTGTAGGAGAAGTGATGATACTCGCAGCCGCACTGGCAGGTGGACTATTGGGTTTTCTATGGTACAACTGTTACCCCGCAGAAGTCTTTATGGGAGATACAGGTAGCCTTGCCATTGGAGGATTTATCGCATATCTCGCGATACTGGGTAAAAGTGAATTGCTGCTTATACTCATTGGTATCATTTTTGTCATAGAGACTGTTTCAGTCATTTTGCAAGTAGGCTCTTTCAAACTACGTGAAAAACGCATCTTCAAGATGGCTCCTATTCACCATCATTTTGAGCTTAAGGGTTGGGCAGAAAACAAAATTATCGTACGCTTTTGGATGATTGCCTTTATTGCAAATATCTTGGCACTTGTCTCCTTTAAGTTTAGATAAAAGCAAGGAGCAGTGAGCAGTGAGCAGTGAGCAACAGAAGCCAACACTATTTGGATATGGGATCACCACTAAAGCTATAGCTAAAAAACTAGGTGGAGGGTGTATTTTTTATGATGACAACTGTACTGAGACATACATAGATGAACATAACAATACCATCAAACCATCAAAACTTTTTAACCCCAAGGAGAGTCAAGTAGAAGTTACCACACCCAGTCTTCCCCCAAAACATCCACTCATTCAAAAAGCTAGAAATTTACATAGCGAATATGATTATTTTGCAAATGAGATGCCCTTTAGCATCTGGATAAGCGGCACCAATGGTAAAACCACTACAACACAAATGCTCACACACCTCCTTCAAAAGCGTGGTGCGGTCAGTGGAGGGAACATAGGTACACCACTTGCAAACCTTAATCCCAATGCCCATATATGGGTACTTGAATCAAGCTCTTTTACCCTACACCATACACAAATAGCTTCACCCAATATCTATCTACTCTTACCCATCACGCCAGACCATTTAGACTGGCATGGCACAATAAAGAAGTATGCAGCAGATAAACTTAGACCGCTACTTACCATGCAAGAGGGAGAACTTGCCCTCATACCTAAAGGACTAAACGTACCTAAAACTGATGCTTATGTGGTGGAGTATGATAGTGATGCTTT
>JALWME010000156.1 GCA_027083995.1 Sulfurovum sp. | reverse complement strand
AAAAAGTCTTTTTCTTGAAGCTATCATAGCAAAATTATAAAAAGAGGTTTAGGGATAGTGGAGGTATTGTTGTTTTGTAAACTATGTGACCTAAAATGAAACACTTTAAAAGAGGAGGAAAGAAGAAATTTAACCCTCATCTCCTAGACCTTTATAGATTGCATCATAGTGTGCAGCGAGGTCTGAGGTGTAGACAGCTGCAGAGATGACATCACAGTTAAAAAGGTTAGAGTAGCAAGAAGGCTCTTCAAATATTTCTTTACTTTGTTCTATCACTTTTGCAGCTTCTATCATACCTTGGTCATTTTCACTTGCATAGGTGAGGGCTGCTATAAATACATCTATTTTTCTGCCTACGAATTGATTTTCCAGTAGCTCCTTGATATAACTGTCACTCTTATAGTCATTTAAAAGTTGTTTGACCTGCTGGGGGGACATATAGGCACCTCCAGAAAAAGGTCCATCTAATTTTGTATTGGCTTGGAGATCTTCTATGTATTCTGAGGGAATAACTTCTTCCCATGGCGTGATATATGTTTTGTGAAACTCTTCATCAAGTATGGCTGAAAGTGCAGAACCGTGAACAAAGTAAAATTTTTCAAAAAAACCTTGCACAATAGCCAAAAAGTAGGCATGCCATCTGTTAAAATTTGTATAGTCTAATTCTCTTGAACGTTTGATCATATCTATATATTTTTCTTTGTAAAAAGCCTCAACGCTCTGTAGTGAATGCTCTTTTAACTGTTCTTTAGGTATACGTAATTTGAGATCTGTTGCAGCACCCATATCTTCAAAGACATCAAAATACCATTGCTTCATTTGTGTTTGTGAGATTGGGTGGTAACTTATACTATAATCCATAGTTATGCCTTCATAATTGTAATTTTGGGAAGATACATCAATTTGTCTTAGATGCAGATTAGAGTAAATATGGTACTATTATATAAAATTTCAAAAAGGGGCGTACTGTGGAGTACATATTTCAATCAGGTTTTTTAGGAACAAGGGCACCATTATTTATGGATATTGTCTCGGTGATAGTGGCACTATTGCCTTTTCTTATCTATGCTGCTATTGGTCTTGCAAAGAAAAAAAACTATCAGGCACACGAGAGTGTACAGAAGTTTTTGTTTGTGCTTACTGTAATTGTAGTGGCATTTTTTGAGTATGGTGTGCGTGTAGCAGGAGGATATAAAATTCTTATGGAGGGAAGTTCTGTATCTCATAATTATTTTATTTATGTACTTATATTTCACATTATTATCTCTGTACTTACATTGGTTTTATGGGTAATGACACTTTATTATGCAAAACGTTATAAAAGACAAAGGACACTACCAGGGCTTTATGCTCCCGCACATAAAAAAGATGGACAACGTACCTTTATTGGTATTATTTTAACGATGTTGACTGGTGGCTGGGTATATGCCCTGCTTTTTGTCTTCTAGGTATGAAAAAGATAGCTATTTCTGCCTGTTTACTGGGTGAAAAGTGTCGTTATGATGCCACTGACAATAAGAATGAAATACTTTTAAAGAGACTTAAAGGCTATGAGCTTATCCCTTTTTGTCCTGAAGCACATGCTTTTGGAACACCACGTCCGACTATGGACTTGGTGCATATGTCAGATGGGGACAAGGCTATTTCAAACTTAGATGCATCAGACCTCACTGTAGCTGTTGAGCAATATGCGGTAGATTTTTTTGATGCAAACACAATGATTGATTTATTCATAGGTAAAGACAGAAGCCCAAGTTGTGGGGTGTGTTCTGCAAAACTTTATGACGAAAATAAAAATCTACTTTCAGAAAAAGAGGCAGGACTGATGGCAAAAGAGGCATTAAAGCGAAATATCAAGTGTATAGATGCAGAAGATTTTAAAGGATAGAGATATGAGATGGATGATTACAGGTATATTAAGTACACTTTTTTTAGTTGCAAATGTTCAACAAGAGGACATTACCAAACAAGCTATAGTCAAGATATATACCACAGCAAAGATACCAAACTATCAAGAACCATGGAACTCTTCTATACGAAGCAGTACAGGATCAGGAGCCATTATAAAAGATGGACTTATCCTTACCAATGCACATGTCGTAGCCAATCAGTCTTTTTTGGAGGTACAACGTTATGGACAGCGAAAACGGTATATTGCGAAAGTGTATGCTGTATCACATCAAGCAGACCTTGCACTTTTAAAAGTAGAAGAAGAGACATTTTTCTCAGGGGTGAAAGCACTGGAATTTGGCAGGCTTCCCAAAATGGAACAAAAGATAGTTGTCTATGGTTACCCTATGGGAGGAAGTACTCTCTCTGCTACCATTGGTGTAGTCTCGCGAGTAGAACATCATACCTACGCACACTCTGGAGAGTCATTTTTGGCAGTGCAGGTAGATGCTGCTGTAAACCCAGGAAACTCTGGAGGACCTGCACTCTCGGATGGCAAGATAGTAGGTGTGGTCATGCAAGTGATTTCAAAATCTCAAAACATAGGTTATCTAGTACCTGTTAATATGGTAAAACACTTCATAGAGGATATGAAAGATGAGAAGTATGACGGTTTTGCTGATATTGGTCTTGGTACACAGAAACTGGAAAATCCTGCCATCAGGCGTTACTACGGTCTAGATGAAAACATTTCTGGAAAGCTTATCAACAAAGTAGTCTATAACTCATCGCTTGAAGGTATTTTGCAAGCGGGTGATATATTGACAGCTGTGGATGGACACAATATAGAAGATGATGGTACAGTTGAGTTTAGAAATCATGAATATACGCATTTTCATCATTTTATAGATGCCTATCAGATGGGTGATATTGTAAAGTTAGATATCATAAGAGATAAAAAACCTATGCAAGTAGAAGTAAAGCTAAAGTACACAGCAGATGATATGTATTTGGTAAAAACCACACGGTATGATATGATGCCGAGGTATTTTGTCTATGGTGGTTATGTTTTTTCACCACTTACAAGAAATCTCATACGCTCTACAAATCGTAATCGTTTGACACTTAGTTATTTGGCATCTAAATGGCAGGAAGAAGATAAAAGTGAAGTAGTAGTACTTCTTAAGGTTTTGGCTTCAGACATAAGTAGAGGGGACAATGATTTTGCTATGTGGCCTATAGATAAAGTCAATGGAAAAGCATTTAAAAATTTTAAAGAGTTTTACGAGATAATGCAAGCAGTAACAGATAAGTATATCGTGCTAGAAGATAAAGATGGTGTAAAAGTCATCATAGACAAAGAAGAAGCAAAAGC
>JALWME010000155.1 GCA_027083995.1 Sulfurovum sp. | reverse complement strand
TGTCAGAGGTGATGAGTTCAAAGGTATTGCCTTTAGTTGCAGGAGGAATGCCATTTTTTTCCAAGATACCCAAAATACTATGATCTGATGCATCTATCGTATAGTTTTTACGTGATTTGGCTTGATAAAACTCTACATACCCCTTTTTGCGTTTAGATTCACGTTTGCGAATTCCTAAGACAAAATAGAGAGGTACTGCGATAAAAGGCAAAAAAAGTATAGCCATCATCCATGAAATCATACTCGTAGGAGAGCGTTTTTGATACAGTATATGACCTATAGCAGTAAATATGAGTAATCCTCCAATGATAATGACAGTATACGTAAGTAAAAATTGTGTTACTGTCATAATCCTATCCTCCTGCATTAAGAAGCTACAAGTATAACAAACTACCAATAAGACTTTTAGTATATAATTACTTATGATTAAAAACTTCAAAACAGACAACTTCACCTTGGTACTCTCAGGTGGTGGAGCTTTGGGCATCGCTCACCTAGGTGTTTTATATGATTTAGAAAAGAAAAACCTGTTGGTCTCTGAACTTGTAGGGACAAGCATGGGTGGTATTATCTGTGCCTGTATGGCAGTAGGTATGACAGAAGCTCAGATATATAAAGAAGTACAGGCATTTAGCACTCTTACCAAGTGGATTAAGTTCTCCTTCTCTGGCAACGCCATCATAGACAACAGCAAAATAGAAGCTATCTTTAGCAAACTCTTTGGAGATAAAAAGATGAAAGACACACGCATACCTCTCCAACTCATCGCCACAAACCTTCTTAATGGTCACAAACGTGTCTTTACTGCTAAAGATGATGTCTACATCAAAGATGCCGTATTGGCCACGATGGCAATACCTGGGATATTTGACGAGCATTGCATAGAGGGTGAGACCTATGGCGATGGCTTTTTGTGTGAAAACCTAGGTGTTAATGAAGCGACATTTGAAGATGTATTGGCTGTTGATGTCTTGGGTGCAAACTCATTTGAAAAAGAACTACCAGACAACTTTTTCAAAACTGCCAATGTCATAGAGATGTTTGAAAAGTCTATGCGTTTGCTCATAGCCAATCAAAGTAAAACCCATGTACAAAATGCAGATAAAAACATATACCTCATAGAGCCTCACACAAAAGAGTACAACACTTTTTCATTCCATAAACACAAAGAGATACGTGCTTTAGGACTTGGTTTACTTAAATAACATATTAACAAATATTAACAGGATAAACAATGATAGAAAATGGATTTACCTACCTGGCAGTACTGATGATGATAGCCGCAAGCATCGTCTATATCGAAAAAAAAAGCCAACATAAACTCTTTGAGTACCTACCCTCCATTGTCATCATCTACTTTGTCGTGATGCTTGCTTCTACCTTTGGACTGTGGGAAAAAACAGCGTCTGTTACTGCTGCTTACAAAGGTATAAAATCAAACCTGCTTCCTGCGATGATATTTCTCATGCTTCTACTTGCAGATATGCGTCAGATAATCAAACTCGGACGTAAAATGCTTCTTACGTTCCTGCTGGCTTCTACAAGCATAGCCATAGGATTTGTGGGAATGTTTGCCCTGTTTGCTTCTTCTTTTGGCACTGAGTCATGGAAAGCCTTTGCAGCACTTAGCGGTTCATGGATGGGAGGCACTGCCAACATGGTAGCCATACAAAGTGCATTAGACTTGCCTGACTCTGCTATGGGTTACACCCTACTCATAGACTCCATAGACTACGCCATCTGGGTGATGATACTTCTAGCTCTTGTACCCTTTGCCAAACGTTTTAACACATGGAGCAAAGCAGATACCTCTGCTATAGATGAAGTAGGAGCAAGACTAGCCCTAAAAGAAGAGAACAAAAAGCCTATGGACTTCTCCTCTCTATTCTTTTTACTTGGTTCTGCACTTCTTGTCTCTGCTTTGGCTCAATTGATGGCAAGTTTTTTACCTACAACATCATTTCTTACAACTAGCACGTGGATAGTCATCATTGCCACACTTTCAGGCATACTCCTTGCCATGACACCCCTGGCTAAAATCTCTGGCTCATCGGAACTGGCAAATATCATGCTCTACCTCATAGTAGCCCTCATAGCAAGCCGTGCCAACTTCTCTGAACTCACCCAAGCTCCTCTTTACATCTTTGCAGGGTTTGTCATCATCGCTATACATGTCACCATTATGGTCATCTTTGCCAAACTCTTTAAGCTTGACCTCTTTAGCCTTGGTGTTGCCTCACTGGCCAACATCGGTGGTGTAGCTTCTGCTCCCATCTTGGCTTCTGCCTACTCAAAAGCCCTCATCCCCATAGGTGTACTTATGGCGATGATGGGGTATATATTGGGTACATTTGGCGGGTTGATGGTAGGTAAGGTATTGAAGATGGTAAGTGCTATATAGTTCTCCCAACTGCAAGATGTGTCAAAATACAGCTATAATAGTGACAACCAATAATCAAAAAATTATTGGTGTTGCAAGGGCCGTAGATAAAGAATATCAAAATCAAGGTATAGGTAAAATCTTATAATGATACAAAAAGAACTTAAGAATAAATGTAAATTTTTGACAAATGCGGATTCTAACTCCTTATTGAAAATTGATATTTCATTAATACTATAATATTAATAAAGGAGATACGCATGTATAACACATTACAACTCATATTTATACGTCTTTATTTTACTATTATTGGTCGTTTATTTCCTTCTTTGGCTGTCAAATCTGCACATAGGTTTTTCCATTATCCTATCAATACAAAAAGGAGATATGAAAATGAAAAAAAACTACCCAAAGCTAAAAAATTTAATATACCTCTTTATAAAAATATAACATTACAGGGATACAGATGGGGTGAAGAGAGGTATCCTGTGATTTTATTGGTGCATGGTTGGTCTACCACATCACGTAGTATGAGCCACTTTACAAAAGCTCTACTGAAACATAACTTCCAGGTCATCACCTATGATGCTTTGCGTCATGGACAAACCAAAGGGAAACTCTCAGACCTAGCAAACTGGGCAGACAGTGTACATGCTGCACTTAAACATATAGGTAATGTAGAGTGTATCATTGCCCATTCATTTGGAGCTGCTGCTGTGACCGTAGCTTCGAAACTTGGACTGCAAACAAAAAAACTTGTGCTCATTGCTCCCATACACGATATCAGCAGTGTTGCCAATAGCTTCGCACAACATTTACATATCCCACTGACTATAGTAGATAAGATGCGTGGGTATACCTGGAATAAAAATCAACAAGGCTTTGAAAAATACGGGAAAGACTGGGCAGATATATTTGATTCT
>JALWME010000154.1 GCA_027083995.1 Sulfurovum sp. | reverse complement strand
TCACGCTGTGTAGCACATTTTGCACATGAAAAAGGCATCTCTAAAAATGGTGTATCAGAATTTTTGACAGGAGCAGGGGTCATACGTGCCACAATCAATGGACTCTATGTGGTCAGCGATATGACCAAGCCAGAGATTATCCGTGATGATATAGAAGAGTATGGACAACACTGGTGGCTCATAGATTCAGGTGTCCCACATTTAGTAGCAGTACGTGACAGCATAGATGACTTTAACCTAGAAGAGGCAAGAACCCTGCGACATAAATACAACTGCAATGTCAATATCTGTACGTTAGATGGAGAGACAATGCATGTGCGTACCTATGAACGTGGGGTTGAGGATGAAACTCTTGCTTGTGGCACAGGCATGGTGGCATGTTTTGTTCGTAACCATAAAGAGGGTAGGCTCCCTGAGCAAGTCAAAGTACACCCCAGAAGCGGGGATGAACTTTATGTAAGTTATGAAGAGGGCATATATCGTTTTGGGGGCAAAGTCACAAAGACATTTGTTGCAGAGACATTTATTTAGCAAGGAAAAAAATATGAAGAAAGTATATATTTATCTGATGCTCATAGCAAGTCTATGTGCTAATGATTTTGATAAAGCAGTAGAAGATTATGAAAAAGGTGCATATATTAAAGCACTCAATGCTTTTTATGCTTTAGCCAAAAAAGGTGATGTCAAAGCACAATACAATGTAGCCATAATGTATGCTCGGGGAGAAGGACTTAAAGCCAATCGTTCTGAGGCAATGTACTGGTATGAAAAAGCAGCAAAACAAAACAATGCTGAGGCCCAGTATAATTTAGCACAAATGTATCATATGGCAGGCAGCGAAGAGAAACATGCTTATGAAAAAGCAAAATACTGGTATGAAAAAGCAGTAGAAGGTGGGATAATGCAGGCATACAATAACCTTGCCGCACTCTATCTGCAAGGTCTGGGTATTGCCAAAGATGAAAAAAAAGCTTTTGAACTTTTTGGCAAGGCTGCAAATATGGGAGATGCCACAGCCCAAGTCAATGTTGCACGACTGTATGCTTGGGGTAAAGAGGTAGTACATGATAAAATGAAAGCCTATGAAAACCTCAAAAAATCACTCAATGCAGGCAAAAGTGAAGCCAGTGAATATCTTGATAAGTTATGTAAAGAGAGTGCTTGGGTCTGTAAAGACTAAAGTGGTGCTCGCTACAGGACTTGAACCTGTGACTTCCACCATGTCATAGTGGCACTCTACCAGCTGAGTTAAGCGAGCAAGGCTGAAAGTATAGCCAACAGATACTTAAAAGTATAAAAATATTTCTTAATTCATTTTTATTTAACTTTTGGCTATAATCATGGCAATTTTAACGCACGGCAAAGTAAGCTGTGACACACAAAGGACTCATTTGAGTGAAAATCTTATAGGTTATATTGATGACCAGGGAAACATAACAGATACACAGAGTACAGATGAAAACTCCACAGCTACTCCCATAGAGTATGATAACTCGGAGGCATCTTTAGCGATAGTCCGTCACTCTACAGCACACCTCATGGCACAAGCCATTACAGTACTTTACCCCAATGCACGGTTTTTTGTAGGCCCAGTGGTAGATGAAGGATTTTACTATGACTTCAGGGTAGAAGAGAATATAGGTGAGAGTGACCTTAAGGCTATTGAGAAAAAGATGAAAGAACTCATCAAGAAAAAGTATAAGATAGAAAAGTACGAGATGAGCAAAGCAGAGGCAGTAGAAAAATTTGCCAATGATGACTTAAAACAAAAGGTAATAGAACGTATAGAAGATGACAGACTCTCTGTATATAAACAAGGAGAGTTTGAAGACCTTTGTCGAGGACCCCATGTACCCTCGCTTCGTTTCTTGCATCATTTTAAACTCACACGTGTCGCTGGTGCCTACTTGGGTGGAGATGAAAAAGCGGAGATGCTCACCCGTATCTATGGTGTTGCTTTTGCTGACAAAGAGACACTCAAGGCACATTTGCATATGCTAGAAGAGGCTAAAAAACGTGACCACAGAAAGATAGGCAAAGAGATGGAACTCTTTATGTTTGATGAAGCAGCGGGTCCAGGTCTTCCATTCTGGATGCCAAAGGGAGCGAAGCTTCGCTATAAGCTAGAGAGTATTTTGCATAAAGCACATCTTACAAGAGGTTATGAACCAGTAAGAGGGCCCGAAATCCTTAAGGCAGACATGTGGAGAATCTCTGGACATTATGCCTGTTATGGTGAAAATATGTACCTTACGATTATAGATGAGCAGGAGTACGGCATAAAGCCTATGAATTGTCTGGGGCATATACAGGTCTTTAAACAATTACCCAAGTCATACCGTGACCTTCCTTTGAAGTATTATGAATATGGTGTGGTGCACAGGCATGAAAAATCAGGCGTACTTCATGGACTTTTGCGTGTACGTGAATTTACCCAAGATGACGCACACATCTTTTGTACACCAGAGCAGATAGCAGCAGAGGTGCTGGATGTTGTAGGGTTTGTAGATGCGGTGATGAAACTTTTTGGTTTTGAGTACAGTATGGAAGTAGCGACCAAACCAGAAAAAGCCATAGGTGAAGATGCAGTGTGGCAGATGGCAACACAGGGGCTTAAAGATGCACTAGATGGCAACAATTTGCCTTACACGATAGATGAAGGTGGTGGTGCATTTTATGGTCCCAAGATAGACATCAAAATTACAGATGCTATAGGGCGAAAATGGCAGTGTGGTACCATACAGATAGACTTCAATTTGCCTCAGCGTTTTGAAGTGGAGTATGTAGCAGAGGATAACACACGTAAACAGCCAGTGATGATACATAGAGCTATACTAGGTTCATTTGAACGTTTTATTGGTATACTGACAGAACATTATGCTGGGGAGTTCCCGTTCTTTTTGGCTCCTGTACAAGTGATTTTTGTACCTATATCGGAAACCCATGTAGATTATGCATTTGCACTTAAGAAAAGACTGGCCTTAGAGGGCATGGATGCTGAGGTGTATGATAAAAATGATAGTCTCAATAAACGCATAAGAACAGCAGAAAAGCAGCGTGTTCCCTATGTTGTTATTATAGGAGATGAGGAAATCAAAGGAAATTCTGTGGCTATTAGAAACAGAAGAACCAGAGAACAGTATAATCTTACACAAGATGAATTTATGGTAGAATTAACGCAACAACTTCAAGAAGGAAAAATTTGAGTAGACAAAACGACAGAAACAACAGAGGAAGAAAGAAAAAAGACGACACACTTATGAACGATGATATTCGTATCGCAGAATTAAGAGTATTGGGAGACGATGGTGA
>JALWME010000153.1 GCA_027083995.1 Sulfurovum sp. | reverse complement strand
GCTTCGGCACGTATCTCGCAGAAGAGCTCCCAACTACTTCAGGATCTTAATAATTCTCTGCCTTTTGACAAGGTGCTTTACCGTGAGGACATTGAGGGGTCTCGTGCGCATGCGTATATGCTTTGTGAGCAGGGTATCATAAATAAAGAAGACTATGAGCAGATAGAATCTGGATTGCAAGAGATACTGGGTGAAGTAGAGTCTGGTGCATTTAAGCTTGATGGAGATGATGAAGACATCCATATGGCGATAGAGGGTAGACTGACTGAAAAAGTGGGGGATGCGGGGAAACGTCTGCACACAGCCAGAAGCCGTAATGACCAAGTAGCACTTGACTTTAGACTGTATGTGCAGCACAATACCAAAGCCATCGCTGAGTTACTTTTAGAAAACATAGAGACTTTGGTAAGCGTGGCAGAGGAGAATGCTGAGACGATGCTTCCTGGTATGACACACTTACAGCATGCACAGCCGATAAACTTTGGTTACCATATGCTCGCGTATGCAAGTATGTTTAAACGTGACTATGAGCGTTTTATGAGCTCTTATGAGCGTAATAACTACTCTCCTATAGGGTGTGCAGCATTGGCTGGTACGCCTCACCCTATCAACCGTCAGATGACTTCTGACAAGTTAGGGTTCAATGCACCGACACTTAACTGTCTAGATACAGTCAGTGACCGTGACTTTGCTTTGGAGATACTCTTTAACATAAGCACGATGATAATGCATATGAGCCGTTTGAGTGAAGAGCTTATCTTGTGGTCTGCTGTTGAGTTTAAGTGGGTGACGCTTAGTGACAGACATGCTACAGGTAGTTCCATTATGCCACAAAAGAAAAACCCTGACATTCCAGAACTTCTTCGTGGTAAAACAGGACGAGTAAACGGTAACCTAGTGGCACTGCTTACTGTGATGAAAGGCTTACCGCTTGCCTATAACAAAGACATGCAAGAAGACAAAGAAGGTGTCTTTGACTCTGTACGTACAGCAACACTCAGCCTACAAGTGCTAGAAGAGATGATAGCAGACATGACAGTAAACAAAGATGCGATGGAACGAGCGTGTATGGTAGGACACTTGAGTGCGACAGACTTGGCAGACTACCTCGTAAAAGAGCAGGGCTTACCTTTCCGTGATGCTTACCACATCACAGGAAATGTGGTAAACCTAGCAGAAGAGAAAGGCTTAGACATCTCTGAACTTAGCTTGGCAGACCTACAGAGCATAGATGCACGCATCGGTGAGGGTGTGGTAGCACTGCTAGACAACCGAGCTTCTATGAATGCTAGAATGTCTGAGGGTGGTACGGCTACTGTTAGGACTTTGGAGCAGGTGGAGAGTTTGAAGGGTTGGCTGAGTAAAGAAAAGTAGGTATAATAAATAAAAAAGGAGTTTTGGTGGTATTAAAAAAAATAGATAAGCAATTAATTATTGACACTCTAAAACAAGAGATACCCAAACTCCAAGCACTCTATTTATTCGGTAGTCAAAATGACGGTTCTGCTACTAAAAAGAGTGATGTAGATATTGCTTATTTGAGTCAAAAGACTCTTACATCTTTGGAGCGTTGGGATGTGTCCAACAAATTGGCTTCTTTGCTTTCTCTTGATGTAGATTTGATAGAGCTTTCTACTACCAATACTATTTTAAGATACGAGATTCTCTCTACTGCCGATCGGATTTATGGTGAGGGGTATGAGGTGGAGAGCTTTGAGACTTTGGCGTATAGTTTTTACTTACGTTTTAAAGAGGAGCGTCAGCCTATTGTGGATGAGATATTGAAAAATAAATCTGTTTTTGGAACAACATATGCCTGATGTCGTACTGAATAAAATTCAGAGTATAGAAAAATGTTTAAATCGTATACGTGAAGAGTATGTAGGGTTTGAAGATAGTTTTGAAGAGAATTATACTAAACAAGATTCTGTGATACTCAACTTAGAACGTGCTTCACAAGCGAGTATTGATATTGCTACGCACATAGTAAAAACTAAAAATCTAGGACTACCAAATACCAGTCGTGAATTATTTGCTATGCTTTTAGATGCAGGCATTATTAGTGAAAATATTTGTAAACAGATGCAAGGAATGGTTGGGTTTCGTAATATTGCTGTGCATGATTACCAAAATCTTAATATTGAGATAGTGGTGGCTATTGTTGAGAAGCATCTTGGGGATTTTGAAGGGTTTGTGAGAGAGATTTTTGAGGGGTATTTGGATGTATAAGTACGTGATTACATTATTATCATATTATTTTTTCAATTCTCTAGTTTGAATTTTTTGCAATTAATCCTTTGTCACTCCCCTTAAAAATATCACTCTAATTTGTTTGTGTTAATTGGCAGATTAAAGACATCATAAGCATTAATCGCTATAGTGCATTAATATATTACTTCCCCATCAAATAACTCGAATGTTTGATGCAGCGATTTCGTTCATAATCAAGGCAGGTTTTTGCAGGACTCGCCAAAGCGAATTCAAGTAATAAAATAATGATAGAGGGTAAGAGATGGCAGGTAAAGAGAATAGACGCATAATGGAAATGCAGATGGATGCTCTAAAAGATGAACATGGGGTGGATGTTGATGCTGAACATCGTATACCCAAGAATGCACGCAGTGAGAATAATAAGAAGATAGCAGCATTGTATGATGATGCTGCAGAGTATGAGTCTGAACTTAAAGGGTTTGAGTCTGAGTTTGAGATACTTAACAGTAATGCACTGAAAGATTTGATAGTTAAACTTAATGAAAATAATCCTGAGTATGAAGGTGATTATGCCAAAGAAGTAGCCCAAGTTGTAGTAAATAGTTTTACACAGTTAGTTGAAGCGGGTATACATACTCCAGAGCAGTTAGAGCAAGTGAAACAAATGGATTTTACGGCATATAGTGGAGAGTTTGAAGAAGAGATAAGAGAGATACTTGTGAAGAGATGGGAATTTTTGATAGAGATTAAAAAAGAGCATATTGCAGATGAACGTGCAGAGTTGAAACTTCGTGGTATGAAGCCAGATCATATACGTAAAGTTTATTATAATTATTATGGATTGCCTCAAGATTAGATTTTTAAGATAGATTCTAAATCTCTATAGCCACTTAGGCACACCATGTGTCCGTCTTTGTCTATTTTGACTGTAGAGGGGAATGCATTGGCTCCCATGGAACGTGCCTTGGAGAAGTCATGTTGCATGAGAAGTTCAGCTCTGTCATTTTGGTAGAATGAAATGAAAGCTTCTTTGTCTTGAGGTATATACGAACAGAGTACATCAACAGAAGTGATGTCGGCACTTTGGGTATAAAAGGCTGACTGTATGGCAGTGAGGTACTCA
>JALWME010000152.1 GCA_027083995.1 Sulfurovum sp. | reverse complement strand
CATGATGCCCTTGACCATATGGAAAGTTTGCTTACACTTTTTGACTTGGGATACATAGACTTAGAAGATAGATCCAATACTGAAATTCTTGTCAATCTTATCATCAAAAAAGCTATCTTTTTACTGCGTAATGAAGATACGGATGAACTTAAGAAACTACAAGACCGTATACAGGAGAAGTACCTTGTAAACTTCTCTGCCTTTCAATCTTTACCTGATTTTTGGGGCTTAACACAGCACTTTCCCGTGATGCCTTTAGATAAGTTAGATACCAAACCTACCAACCCCGCAAGTATTTGGGATATTACTTGTGACTCAGATGGCGAGATAGGCTTTAACCGTACGTTGCCTCTCTACCTACATGATATAGACGTGAGTAGAGAAGAGTACTTTTTAGCCTTTTTTCTTACGGGTGCATACCAAGAGGTATTAGGCATGAAACACAACCTCTTTACCCACCCTACTGAAGCAGTCATCCACTTCGATAAAGATGGACAGTACAGCATAGATAAACTCATAGAAGCCCAAAACCTTATGGATGTACTAGAAGACTTGGACTACGACACAAATGTCATAGACAAGACATTGAAGTACCGTATAGAAGAATCCGCACACATCTCTAAAGAAGAAAAGAGAGAACTTTTGGGTAAAATCTATTTATATTTAAGTGAGAATAGCTACCTAAAAACTATTCAAGCCATAGAAGAGGAATAACGCTTTACATGATAAAACTATTTAAACTCATAAAAGAAGACTTTAGTAATGTAAAGAAAAATGACCCTGCCTTACATTCTAGCTTTGAACTCATTTTTAACTACCCAGGATTATGGGCACTCTTTTTTCACCGTATTGCACATTGGTTTTACATAAAAGGCTTACGTTTTATTCCCCGTTTTATTTCTGCTGTTGGTATGTTTTTGACTATGATTGATATACACCCAGGGGCAACTATTGGTAGGCGGGTATTTATAGACCATGGTGTGGGTGTGGTTATTGGAGAGACTACTATTATAGGTGATGATGTACTTATTTATCAGCAAGTGACCCTTGGTGGTGTGAGAAATTCAAAAGGGAAAAGACACCCGACTATAGGTAACAACGTGGTCATTGGTGCGGGGGCAAAAGTATTAGGAAATATTTTCATAGGAGATGATGCAAAGATTGGTGCCAATTCGGTAGTGGTCAAGAATGTACCCTTTTCTGCCACTGCTGTAGGGATTCCTGCACGCGTAATCCAGTGTAAAAAAGAGAGCTCTCGACTAGACCACGATATCATACCAGATGTCAACAAAGAAATCTTTGAGTATTTACTCAAACGTATAGAAGTACTCGAAGATGCCCTTCCTAAAGCAAAACAAGATGCCATTAAGAAAAAGGACAGTGATCTTGAAGATGAGTATGATAACTTTATACACTCTATGGATTAATCTGTATTTCTTTACTATTAAACTTTTTTATTTATATACTCAAAAGGTTAGGTATCATATCATTTACCTAATGAACATATAAAATAAAAGGTACGCACATGTTAAAATATATAAGTAAAACACTCATCACTGGTTTTATCACACTACTTCCTTTGGTATTGACAATATATTTACTTTATTGGCTAGGTGTCTCTTCTGAAGAACTCATGGGTAGGGTATTTCGTCATCTATTACCTGAAGGGGCATATTTCCCTGGTTTGGGTATGTTTTCAGGTATATTCATCGTTTTTATAGTTGGTCTCATGATGAAAGCCTATCTTGTACGAAAAATCTTTAAACTAGCTGAAAATCTACTCTATCGCTTACCTTTAATTAAATCAATATATAGGGCATTTCGTGATTTTTTCGATTTTTTTTCACCAAACAAAGAAGGACTTGGCAAGGCTGTAGCAGTAACACTGAACAATATGGAACTCATAGGTTTTATTACGCAAGATGATTCTTCAAAACTTCCACCATCCTTTCGTGACCGCAATTGTGTACTCGTATATCTCCCTATGAGTTATATGGTTGGTGGCTATACCATACTTGTTCCTAAAGACGACATTCGTATCTTAGACATCACACGTGAAGAAGCTATGCGGTTTGTACTCACTGCTGGTATCACTGGAGCACATGTGTAGCTATCTGTTTCTTAGTTTTTTATCAAGCACTTTTAGCTATAATCACACCAATTCATCATTTAAGGTTTTTACATGCTTTTTTCAGACCGCATACAAACACTATCACCCTCCTTGACTATCGCAATCTCTTCACTTGCACGTGATTTGAAAGCCCAAGGTAAAGATGTACTCTCTTTCTCGGCGGGAGAGCCAGACTTTGAGACACCAAAACGTATTAAAGAGGAAGCTATCAAAGCTATCAATGATGGCTTTACCCAGTACACAGCAGTACCAGGCTGTACAGAACTACTTGAAGCAGTCTCTATTAAACTCAAAAGAGATAATGGGCTTGATTATGCTCCATCAAATATCATCGTAAGTAATGGTGCAAAACAATCACTTTTTAACCTTTTTCAAACAGTACTCAATGTTGGAGATGAAGTGATTATTCCCGCTCCTTACTGGGTAACCTATCCTGAACTTGTAAAGTATGCTGGTGCCGTTCCTGTCATCATTGAAACAGATGAGATAGGCAAGTTTAAGATTAATGCAGACCAACTAAAAACTGCTATTACACCTAAAACAAAGATGCTCATCTTGACCACACCCTCCAATCCTACAGGGTCTGTGTATTCTAAAGAAGAGTTAACCTCTTTAGCAGAGGTATTGGAAGATACAGACATCATAGTGGCATCTGATGAAATGTATGAGAAACTAATCTATGACATAGACTTTGTTGCAGCCGCAAGTATATCTGATGATATGTATCAAAGAACCGTCACCATTAATGGTCTAAGCAAGTCTGTTGCTATGACAGGATGGCGTTTTGGATATTTGGCTACACCAAACAAAGAACTCATAGCCAATATGAACAAACTACAGTCACAGAGTACTTCAAATATCAATTCCATTACACAACTTGCTGCCATCCCCGCACTTTTAGGTGAAGTAGATACTGACATAGAGCAGATGAGAAGAGCCTTTGAAGGCAGGTGTGAGGAAGCAGTTAAGCTATTTAATGAGATTGATGGGCTTTCAGTCCTCAAACCACAAGGAGCATTTTACCTTTTCGTAAATATCAAAGATATCTCTAACGACTCTATAGGTTTTGCTAAAGAATTACTAGAAACAACGGGTGTTGCAGTAGTACCTGGTATAGGGTTTGGAAGTGAGGGGTACTTTAGATTTTCATTTGCCACAGATATCACGACGATACGTGAGGGCATAAGACGGATTGAGAAATTTGTAAAGAGTAA
>JALWME010000151.1 GCA_027083995.1 Sulfurovum sp. | reverse complement strand
ACAACTGATGCAGTTATGGCTATGGAAACTGAAACTCCAGCACCAGAAACCAATACAACTACACCAGAAGAAAAATAAGTATAAACATACTTATATTTTCCCTTGTACGGCAACTTTAAATAATATAAGTTGTCATATTTTAGTATGAAACTCCCTTTATTCCCAACATTTTGTTGGGAATGTTATTTATGATACATTGACTTCTATCTCTCCACTCGCAACATCAAATGTTACCTTGGAACCTTCTACTACTTTGTCTTCAAGTATAAGTTCAGCAAGTCTGTCTTCTACTACTTCATATAAAGCACGTTTTAAAGGTCTGGCTCCATATACTGGGTCAAATCCTGCTTCCGCAATGTATGCTTTGGCATTGTCTGTAAGTGTGATAGTAATATCACGTTCAGCCAGTTTTTTCTGAATATCTTTAAACAAGATATCTACGATGCTCGTAATCGCTTCTAAATCGAGTGGATTAAAGATGACTTGTTCATCTAAGCGGTTTAAAAACTCTGGCTTGAAATTACGTTTTAGTTCTTCATTTACTGCTTCTCTTCTCTCTTCTTTGTCAGTAATAGTCATAATCTTATCTGATGCGATGTTGGAAGTCATGATAATAATGGTATTTTTAAAATCTACTGTGACCCCTTTGTTGTCGGTCAAACGTCCGTCATCCAGTACTTGTAAAAGTGTATTAAACACATCGGGGTGTGCTTTTTCTATCTCATCAAAAAGAACTACGGAGTATGGCTTGCGACGTACAGCCTCAGTGAGTTGTCCCCCTTCATCATACCCAACATACCCTGGAGGAGCTCCAACCAGACGTGAGGCAGCATGTTTTTCCATATACTCAGACATATCGATGCGAATCAGTGCTTTTTCAGTGTCAAACAAGAACTTCGCCAACGTTTTAGCCACCTGTGTCTTACCTACTCCAGTTGGTCCCAAGAACATAAAACTACCTATAGGTCTGTTGGTATCACTAAGCCCAGCTTTGTTACGTTTAATCGCACGTGCCACAGCTTTGAGTGCTTCATCCTGCCCTACTACCTCTTTACGCAAAATACTTTCGATAGCTAATATTTTTTCTTTTTCACCTTGAAGCATTTTGGAGACCGATATACCTGTCCAACGGCTAACAATACTTGCAATCATCTCTTCATCTACCGAATTTTTAAGCAAGGTACCATTTTTCATCATCTCGTTCCACTGTTCTTCAAGTGATTTGCGTTTTTCTTCCTCTGCTGGTATTTGACCATACTCTATTTCAGCTGCTTTATTGAAATCTCCAGAGCGTTTTGCATTTTCAGCCTGTGTTCTTAGTGAATCAATCGTTGTTTTTATCTCTGCAATTTGATTAAATACCTCTTTTTCTGTATCAAATTGAGTTTGAAGTCCCACACGCTTTTCTTCAAAATCAGCTAACTCTTTTTCTATCTCTTCAAGACGTACAGTATTCTTTTGGGTTACTTCCATTTTAAGTGCTTCTTTTTCTACCTGTAAAGTAGAAATCTCACGTTTAATCTTAGCCAAGTCAGTTGGTTCTGACTCTATCTGCATCTTAAGCTCTGCTGCTGCTTCGTCTATGAGATCTATGGCTTTATCTGGTAAGAAACGGTCTGTAATGTATCTATCACTGAGCTTTGCAGCTGCTATGAGTGCGGTATCTGTAATATTGACATTATGGTGAGATTCTAGCTTCTCTTTAATCCCTCTGAGGATCTGAAGTGCTTCGTTAATACTGGGTTCATCTACTTTTACAGGTTGAAAACGACGCTGCAAGGCAGTGTCTTTCTCAAAGTACTTTCTGTACTCTTTTAGTGTAGTAGCCCCTATGGTATGTAACTCTCCACGTGCAAGAGCAGGTTTAAGTATATTGGCTGCGTCATTACCACCCTCAGATGCACCTGCACCTACTATTGTATGTATCTCATCTATAAACAAGATAACATTGGCAGACTCTTTGACTTCATCAATGACCGCTTTAAGTCTGTCTTCAAACTCACCTCTATACTTTGCTCCTGCGATAAGTCTGTTCATGTCCAAGCTCATTACACGCATGTTTTGCAGGCTCAAAGGTACCTCTTTGTTTACAATACGTTGTGCTAACCCTTCTACGATGGCAGTTTTACCTGTACCTGGTTCTCCTATGAGTATAGGATTGTTTTTACTTTTGCGAATGAGGATTTGCATCATACGCTGTACCTCTTCATCACGTCCTATGACGGGGTCAAGTTTACCATCTAGTGCTTTTTGATTTAAATCATCTGCATATTGTGCCAACGCTTCAAGTGTCTCATCGCCAGACTGAGAATCTATGGCTTTGCCGCCACGTATACTCTCTAAAGTCTTCTTAAACTCTGAGATATCCACATACTTACCAATGGTCTCTTTGATAAAACCCTCGTCTGTATTGGCAAGCAGCCATGCATCAACTGCTAGATATTGGTCACCATTGGCAGCCATAATACCTTCAGCATTTTGTAGTGTACGTACAAAGTTTTGACCCAATTTGATACTCTCTTTTGTCACCGTAGATACTTGTGGTAATTTTTTTGCCAAAGACTTTGTCTCTAACTCAATAGCAGCTTTATCTACATTCATTTTATTGAGTGCCTGATGCAGTATGCTTCCAGAGTTGGTAAGTAGTGCCCACATTAGGTGTACAGGGTCTACCTCTTGGTTCTTGTTATGCAAAGCAAGTGATACACCTGACTCGATAGTCGCTTGCATTTGGTTGGTTAGTTTTTCTAATATACTCATAGATTCACTCCTCTATTTAATTCATTTTAATTATTATACAACCTTTAGTCACTTATTGTCAAGTTTATTCAGTAATTTGATTTAGTTATGTGATTTTATGTTTATTTTATTGCGATATAATCTAAAAAATATATCTTACAAATTATATAAAGGAAAACCCATGAAAAAACATATATTTTCACTTTTAGCCATTGTACTTCTATCTTGCTTCAGTGCAGCAGGCACACTAGAGCCCATAGATATCTACGAACACATGAGAACAGCACTGGCAGGTGAGTGGAAACTCTCTTCTAAAGAGAAGCAAATTGGTACGACATCATACAAAAACAAGTATGTACTTCCTATGGTAGGTACAGATACTACTGCCTTAGCCTACAAAGAAGTAGGCTTTGGATCTACTTTACAAGAAGACTTGCTTCCTGACAGCAAAAAACAGATGGTCACCATGTACCACTGTAACGACTATGTGGACTGTACAGAGTTACGTGCTACACACTACTGCACAAAAATGAATCAACCGCAGTTTATCTTGAATGTAAAGAAATCAACAAAAGAAAAGATAGTCTTTGACTGCAACATGGAGACTAC
>JALWME010000150.1 GCA_027083995.1 Sulfurovum sp. | reverse complement strand
TCAGCTTGTGCTTCATAAGATAAAATAATACGGTGACGTAAAATCTCTTTTGCAATATAGGCTATCTCGATAGGACTGACAAAATCCTGTCCTTTTAGGTAGGCAATAGCACGTGCAGCCTTATACATATCGATACTTGCTCTTGGACTTGCCCCAAACTCTATATAAGCTTCAAGCTCTTCTAAGCCATACGCTTTAGGCTCACGTGTAGCAGATACAAGCTCGATAATATACGCTTCTATCTCTTCATCCATGTGTACGGAAAGTGCCTCTTTGCGAATGGTATTAAGGTCATCTAGTGTTGCTACTTGTTGTATCTCTTCAAAACTGTTGTTCGCCACACGACGAGCAATCTCTAGCTCCTCTTCTTTCGTGTTATACCCTACCACAATCTTCATCATAAACCTATCTAGCTGTGCTTCAGGTAACTCATACGCACCCTCTTGTTCTACAGGATTTTGTGTTGCCATAACCAAAAATGGCAAGTCTATTTTAAAGGTCTCATCTCCGATGGTCACTTGTCTCTCTTGCATCACTTCAAGTAGTGCAGACTGTACTTTTGCAGGTGCACGGTTTATCTCATCTGCTAGTAGCAAATTGGTAAAGATTGGACCTTGTTTGATTTTAAAAGCATTGTTAGAGGGGTCATAAATTTCAGTCCCTATGATGTCTGATGGAAGTAAATCAGGGGTAAACTGCACACGCTTAAAATCAAGACCTAGTGTCTTGGCAAGTGCATTAACTGCTGTGGTTTTGGCAAGTCCAGGTACACCCTCTAAAAGGATATGCCCACGGCATAAAAGACCTGCAAGCAGACCCTCTACCATCTTATCTTGCCCTACAAGAACTTTTGAAATTTCACTCTTTATATTTGTTATGATTTGACTCAAGTTTCTCTCCTGAATATTTAATTAAGAAGAGTTTACTTGATTGAGGTTAATGGGAGTTTAATATCATTATATTATTCTTCTGCATTAAGTTCTTCTTGTCTAATATAGTAGAACCCAATAGTAAGTATTAGCATCATCAACATACCCATATAGTGCAATGTATCTGCACTGTCTGACTCTGTTGACTCTACTGTAAAGGTTACCTTTTTTATAATAATATCCCCATGACTATCCATAATCGTATAACTAAATGTATCAACTCCTGCATATCCGTCATTAGGAATATATCTTAATGTATCATCAGCAGTACTGTTTGCTGTTCCACCATCGTCCAATATAACCTCACCATGATTTGCCTGTGTAAATGATACTAAACTTTCACCTGAACCTAACACTCCAAAGGTTTCTCCTCTACTTTGTATCATTGAAGGCACTAATACTGTAGCTATTTTTTCAACTTCGTTACCATTTATATCTCTGATCATATAGGTAAATGAATCTATACCGCTATATCCTGCATTTGCCGTGTAGATTAAATTATCATCACTTATATCATTTATTGTTCCTGCATTATCAACCATTACACTTCCATACTTTGGCTGCCCAAAAGAAATTAAATTTAATCCATTTGGAAAAGAGAAACTTGTTGTACCACTTTGTAAAACTATTGTAGGTGGTACTGATATTGGTGTCGGTGGACATGTTGGAGTACATACAGGTATACATACGGGAGAGCTATTATCTTTGTGTATTCCTGCATCAATAATTAAAATCAAGTCACCAACTGTAGGTGTTAAATATATACTAAACCCTTGTTCATCTGCCTTGTTGGCATTATCACCACTTACCAATGGACTATATACATACCCATTAAGTTCTGGTACATTTGAAAAATCAAAATGTACTTGATAGGTCTGATTTGGTGTTAATTTTTCAAATAAATAATATCCAGCTTCACCATCTGGTCCATTTCTTGTTATTTGAGTATCAATAATCGTACCGTTATCGCTATACAGTGTCACTGTCACTCCATTGTACCCTTTTTCATTATTATCTACTTTTCCATTTTCATTTTCATCAATCCAAAAAAAGTTACCTATAGAAGCAAGTATTATTTTATAATGACTTGGGTCTGTATCATTTACATCTGTGCCAACAGGTGGTACTCCTATTGCTTTTACTATATTCTTATATGTAATTTCTGATGCAACTCCTGTTAATTCACATATCATTGATTCACCTACAGAAAGTCTACTCTTAGGACATGGTACAGAACCTTCCATATCATCTCTTAGAGTAACATTCAATTCTACATTTCCTATATTTCGTACCACATATGTCCATCTAATATCATCACCTCTAATAAGCTCTATGGCATTTGTAGTGAAATCAGCATCTATTCCATTTGTTGACTTTTCAACGTCTATTGCTGGAGCATTTACTACAGATATAACTTTATAGTGACTTGGGTCTGTATCATTTACAGTACCTCCTGTTAACGGTACTGCTACCGCTGTAGCAATATTTTCATAATCACCTATCACAGCTGTACTGTTCAATTCACAAACCATTACTTCCGATATAGCCAAAGTTGTTTTTGGACAAATAACTTCTCCTTCTTTATCATCTGTCACATTAACATCAGTTAAAATAACATTTCCTATATTTCGTACAATATACTGCCATATCACCGTATCACCAATATTTAAAATTACTGCATCTACTGCATTATCTGCATCTACACCATTGGTTGATTTTTCTATATCAATAGCAGGATGTGTTAATGGAGGAGAAGATACTCTATAATGACTTGGATCAGTATCATCTATTTTTGAATGATAAGGAGTTGTACCACTTACAAAAGCAATATTTTCATAATCACCCACAGAAGCAATACCATTATGGGTACAAATCATCACTTCATTTGGTATCAATGTTGTTTGTGGACAAGTAGTAATAATACCTTCTTTATTATCTGTTAAGTTAATATCTATTAATGTTACATTTCCTGTATTATTAATTTCATATGTCCAAGTAATTACCTCACCAGCATTTAATAATACTGCATCAACTACATCATCTGCATCTATCCCATTGGTCGATTTTTCTACTTTTATACGTGGACTTTGTGTGACTGGTGTACTCTCATTATCCTCTTTTGGTCCAGTCTCATTGGTATCTATAGAGACAGTATTAACAAGGTTCAGTCCTGCATCTACATCTGCTTGTGTTGCGGTATAGCTTGCAGTATATGTCCATGTCTCTCCTACTTCTAGGATATCATCATTAGCAAGACTCTCTATTGCCAAGCTATCTGCTGTAATGGTTCCTGCTCCAAATCCTGGGTAGCTCTCTGTTGCTTGTACATCTGTTAGACTGATATTTCCTGTATTGCTAACAACAATCGTATAGGTAATCACATCTCCTACTGTTGTAACTGGGTTTGCACCACCTGTTTGGG
>JALWME010000149.1 GCA_027083995.1 Sulfurovum sp. | reverse complement strand
ACTTCCTGAAGCATCAATCATAATATTTTCTGGACGTAAATCCTGGTGTATGATCTCTTTGCGATGCAAAGCAAGAAGCCCTTTGGCAATCTGTTCTGCAATCATTCTCACACTCTCCAAAGAGGGATTTGGGTTATCTATCATCCATTGTGCAAGTGTCTGTCCTTCAATATATTCAGTCACATTGTAAAGATAGTTACGCTTACGTGTGGGTATATATGCTTTGATGAGGTAGGGTGAGTTCATCCGAACGGTAATCCACTCTTCAAGTAAAAAGCGTTCTAAGTAGGCTTTATCATGTTGCAAATCTACAGATGGTGTTTTGATGACAACGGTCTCTTTGCTTTGGGTGTCTTTTGCCAAGTAGATATGACTGCGACTGCTTGCATGTAATTGGCGTATGATTTCATAGCCATCAAAGAGTGTTCGAGACTCCAGCAAAGGAGGAATAGGTTTTTGTTCCAGCTCTTTGTCAACTTCTGATATATCTTTGTGAGGCAGTGTATCAATTTTGATTATTTGAATGGTGAGATTGTCTGTACTTCCATCATTATAGGCTTCATCAAGTAGTATTTGGGCTGTCTCTTGTAGGTTTTCACCATGTGCTTGAAGTGTATCTATGAGTATTTTTTCATCGATATGTTCATAAACACCATCTGTCATAAAAAAAAATATATCATCTACTTCAAGCTGAAATGTGGCATAGTCGATATTTACCACTGAATCCATACCTAAAGCACGGCTAAGATAAGAGGTGTTTTGTCCTACCCAGAGTCTGTGGTCTTCTGTAAGACGTTCTAGGTGTTTGTCTCTAAGACGATAGATACGAGCATCTCCTATATGAAACATATGCGCAGTAGTAGAACGAAAAATCATTGCTGAGAAAGTGCAAACATACCCTTTGTCTTTATCGTGTGCAAATTGACCTTGCTTGCTTTGTGCAAAAAGCCAAGAGTTTGAGGATTGGATGACACGTTGGGCAGATTTTTTAACAGACCAAGAGTCGGGGGTGCTAAAGTAGTCTACCAAAAAAGAGGTAACAGCTGTTTTACTGGCTATTTGAGAGACATCAGAACTGGAGATACCATCAGCAAGTGCAACAGCTATGCCTTTAGTGGTAAGTTGGGGTTCTTGGGGGATGCAGAGATCATGAAAGTCTTGATTGATCTCTTTGCGTCCTTTAGAGGAACACTGCCCCAGTGAAATTTGAAGTTGTTTGTGCATTAGGTATTGTCAAACAGTACTATTTTAAATTTCTTTTTGCACTTGTTTTAATATGGGTTGCATAAAGGGTTAATCCTGTAAATGCCAAACCACCTACTAGGTTACCTGTGACTGTTGGAAGTTCATTCCAAATAATGTAATCCATAACAGTAAAGTCTCCACCCATGATAAGTGAAAATGGAAACAAGAACATATTAACCACAGAGTGTTCAAACCCCATAAAAAAGAAGAGCATAATAGGCATCCACATTGCAATGGCTTTGCCCGATACTGTAGAAGAGACCATCGCTCCAACAACACCCATAGAAACCATCCAGTTACATAACATTCCACGGATAAAGATTGTAATCCATCCATCTACACCATGGGCTTGATACCCTAATGTCCTTGCTTCTCCAATCTTGGCAACTTTTTCTGCGATAGCACCACCATCAGTATTAAATCCATAGGTAAAGATAAATGCCATCATAAAAGCTACAAGTAAAGCTCCGCCTAGATTACCTAAAAATACCAAACCCCAGTTACGAAGGACTTGACCTGTAGTCACACCAGGTCTTTTATCGATAAGTGCAAGTGGAACAAGCATAAATACCCCTGTCAAGAGGTCAAACTGCATAAGGTAAAGCATAATAAATCCAACAGGAAACAGTACCGCTCCAAGAAGAGGTGAACCTGTTTTCATTGCAACAGTAATAGCAAATACTGCAGCAAGAGCCAAAATAGCACCTGCCATAAATGCACGAATGAGGGTATCTTTAGTAGACATATATACTTTGGATTCTCCTGAATCCACCATTTTTGTAACAAACTCTGTAGGGACTAAATAAGCCATATTGTGTATATCCTTAAATTGTAATATTGAGGTGTTATTATACAAAATAGTGTAGGTATATTAGACTATGAATTGTATAAAAAATAGGCAATTGGGTATTAGTCATATTTTTTAAACTGCTCTAGCCATATTTTATCTTCTTGGCTTAGTGTACCTACACGCTCAAGAAGTTTGGCTTTTGTGTTGATGAGGTCTTCTATTTCTAGGTATTCTAAAAGTGCAGGGTTGATAGTAGGTTCATCTCTTCCATAAGCGATGAGTTTTTCTATATCTGCGAGTAGTTTTTCTTTAGAGGGTTCATTTTCTATATTCATTCTGTTATACTATCAAAAATAAATAAAATTGTAGGGTGGGCATTCCTGCCCACCATAGAAGGAGAGTTAATGTTACAAGTTGGCGATGCAGTACCAGACTTTTGTCTGCCAAATCAAGATGAAGAAGAGATATGTTTTAGAGATATTAAAGGCAAGTGGATAGTACTTTATTTTTATCCTAAAGACAACACCCCTGGATGTACAACAGAAGCTATAGAATTTACTGAAGCGTTACCAGATTTTGAAGGACTCAATGCAATCATTTTGGGTGTGAGTCCTGACAGCCCAAAAAAACACAGAAACTTCATAGAGAAAAAAGAGCTTAAAATCACGTTGCTTTCTGATGAAGAAAAAGAAGTATGTAATCTTTTTGGAGTATGGCAGCTTAAAAAGTTTATGGGTAAGGAGTATATGGGAGTTGTTCGTTCAACATTTATCATCAATCCAGAGGGGAAAATAGCAGCAGCTTGGACAAAAGTAAGAGTTAAAGGACATGTGGAAGCTGTAAAAGAAAAACTTGAAGAACTACAGTCATAAAGACAACGTGCTGTACTCCTGTAGCACACCAACCTCTTTTTTATACAATTTTAAAAAACATTTGGGTATAATCGCGTCTCTTATTTTTTTTAGAATAATGAAAATACTCATGTAGTTATTCCTTGCACGGTTGTGTGATGCTAGATTTGGCATGAACATTGAGGACTACAGCGGATTAAACCTAGTGATGAAGCAAATTATGCTTTTAACGAAATTTTTATGTTGTTTACGCATGGAAAATTTCATTATGATTATATATGTCAAGGAGACAAAATGGTAACAATGAAAGACCTATTGGAGTGTGGCGTACACTTCGGACACCAAACAAGAAGATGGAATCCAAAAATGAAGAAATTTATTTTTGGTGCAAGAAAAAACATCTATATTATCGACCTTCAAAAAACACTTAGATACTTCAAATACACTTACAACGTAGTAAGAGATGC
>JALWME010000148.1 GCA_027083995.1 Sulfurovum sp. | reverse complement strand
GAAGCCCACTATCATCAAGAGACCTTTACCAAAGCACCCAGGATACCTTACAAAATGATAGCAGGGTACCTTCTTGGGGGTGCTACACTGTTTACAGCTCTTGTCACAGGGGGTCAAGATTTCCTAAAATCTGCTTTTCTGGCTGTGATTGCAACGGTAGGATACTACCTATTTTATGGTTTTGACCCTAAAGAAGATAAATTTGAAAATCTTGGTGATATCTCTTCTGAGTTTGTACTAGAAACACTCAAAGAGGCCAAAGATAAATTAGCTCATATCTCAAATGACATGCGCAATATCAAAGACACCTCACTCTATAACAAACTGGACATTGCAGTAGCAAAAGCAGAGAAGATCTTGCAAACCATACAAAAAGACCCGAAAGATATACGTGTTGCTAGAAAATTTCTAAGTGTATATATAGATGGTGTAGCGAAAGTAACAGACTCTTATACTGCCTTGGATGAAAAACAAATCACTCCAGAAACCAAAGCTAAACTGCATGCACTTATGGATGATGTGGAAGTACGCTTTGACAAAGAACTAGCAAGACTCAAAAGCAATAATGCATTTGATCTGGATGTACATATAGATGTACTCAAAGAGCAAATAAAACAGTAATACACAAAACCAATACAAAGGGATTTAAATGGAAACAAAAACAAAACAAGTCATAGAAGCCGCTATAGAAGAAAAAAGCCAGACGATACCAGAGGTCATGGAAGATGAAGTCACCGCACTTCAAGATGCTTTAGCAGAACTGGATATAACAGACAGAAAGTCTATCATATACTTTGGTTCATCTGCACAAGAGAAGTTAGATGACATCTCTAACCGCATGATAGATGGTGTACAAAACAAAGACATAGGAGCAGCTGGTGCAGCACTTAACGAGATGGTAGCTTCCATCCGTGGCTTTGATATGGATGAGTTTAACCCCAACATCAAGTTGGCCTGGTGGCAAAAGTTGTTTGGTGCAACCAAGCCTTTAGTAAAATTTATACAAGAATATGAAAATGTAAGAGACCAGATAGACAACATTTCTCACTCTCTAGAGAAACATAAAAGCCAACTTATGACAGATATCGTTTCGCTGGATAAACTCTATGATGCCAACCTTGACTACTTTAGAAATCTGGAGCTTTACATCAAAGCAGGTGAGACAAAACTAGAAGAGTTAGAAGAAAAAATCATCCCAGAGTATGAAGCCAAAGTCAGAGAATCAAATGATGACATGATGGCAATACAGGAGATGAAAGAGATACGTGGCTTTAGAGATGAGCTCGAACGTAGAGTACACGACCTCAGACTCTCTCGTCAAGTGACCATGCAGTCATTACCATCTATACGTCTCATACAGGAAAATGACAAATCTCTCATCTCCAAAATTACCTCTACTCTTGTAAACACTGTGCCACTGTGGAGAAACCAACTGGCTCAAACGGTAACTATATTTAGAAGTCATGACACTGCCAATGCTGTCAAAGATGCAGCTGACCTTACCAATGAACTTTTAGAAAAAAATGCTGAAGGGCTAAGAGAAGCCAATGCTGAAGTACGAAAACAAATGGAAAGAGGCATCTTCGATATAGAAAGTATTAAAAAAGCCAATGAGACTTTCATCGCTACACTGGATGACTCTTTACGTATCGCTGAAGAAGGAAAGGCAGCTAGAAAAGAGGCTCTTGTAGAGCTTCAAAAAACTGAAAAAGAGTTAAAGGATGCTCTGCTTGCAGTCAAAGCCAAAGCAGAAGAGTTACCAGAATCTATAACTGAAGTTTTAGAAACAAAGGAGGGATGAGATGGGTTTGCTTTCTTGGTTGTTTGGACAGTTTATTGATGTTATCGAATGGACAGATAATTCACAAAATACCATGGTATACCGCTTTAACAGAGAGGGGAATGCCATAAAGTATGGTGCCAAACTTACTGTACGTGAATCCCAGATAGCAGTCTTTGTCAATGAAGGAGAAATTGCTGACATTTTGACTCCTGGTATCTATGAGCTGGAGACCAATAATATCCCAATACTCACAGACTTACAACATTGGGATCATGGTTTTAACTCTCCTTTTAAAGCAGAGGTGTACTTTTTAAATACCAAAAGATTTACAGACTTAAAATGGGGAACCAAAAACCCTATTATGGTGCGTGACCCTGAGTTTTCTATGGTTAGACTTCGTGCTTTTGGTACATATGAGATACGCATTGCAGATGCAAAGAAATTCCTCACTGAGATAGTAGGTACGGATGGACATTTTACGACTTCAGAGATAGAAGCACAGCTTACCAATCTCATCACTTCTAATTTTGCTACTATTATGGGAGCTGATGGTACTCCTGTACTTGACTTGGCTGCCAACTATGATAAACTAGGTGTCTATATCACAGAACATATAGCACCTTCTTTTGAAGAGTATGGACTCGAACTTACCAAGATGCTTGTAGAAAATATCTCTCTTCCTGAGGAGGTAGAAAAAGCCATTGATACACGTTCAAGTCGTGAAATCACAGGTGATTTAGATAAACATATCAAATACCAAGGTGGGCAGGCACTAGGTAACCCTGAAGGGAGTGCATCAGATATGGTAGGTATGGGTGCAGGTATTGGTATGGGTTCGGCTATGGGACAGCAAATGGCAAATAGCATGAACGCATCAACACATACACCACCACCTCTACCAAATGAAATACCACAATACTTCGTAGCCATTGACGGGAAATCAGAGGGTCCTTTTTCCTTAGAAAAAATAGAGAAAGATTTGCTTTCAGGAGAGATAAAAAACAATACACTTCTATGGACACAAGGCATGAAAGAGTGGGCAGAAGCATCTACTATAATTTCTAGTAGTTTCAGACAAACACCCCCACCACTGAACGTATAAACAGATCTCATTTATTATGACCTTCACTGCTATTAATTTCACCTGTCCCTCATGCGGAGCACCCCAAAAGTTTTCTCCCAAAACAGGTAAGCTTACTTGTGAATTTTGTAGCACGCAAACTCCTATAGAGTTATCTGATGATATTATACATGAGTATGATTTTTCAGAAGCTCTTGCCAGACTCCATACACAAAAAAATCAAACCATAGAAAAAAATATACGCTGTAAAAAGTGTGGGGCTTCCTTTACCCTTACCCCTTACTCATTCTCTTCTAGCTGTCCTTTCTGTAGTACTCCCGCTATTACGGACTTCATACAAGAGATTACACCTAAGTCTCTTTTGCCTTTTGCTCTGACTCACCAAGAAGCCCAAATACTTTTCAAAAAGTGGGTAGGTTCTCGTTGGTTTGCTCCCAATGCTTTTAAGAAATATTTGGACGATGACAACACCTTAACGGGCTATTATCTACCTTACTG
>JALWME010000147.1 GCA_027083995.1 Sulfurovum sp. | reverse complement strand
ATTTTGAAGCAGAAGACAGAGGTGATAAAATCGTTATAGGAAGTATCGTCCGAGCAGATTATGAAGAAGAGGATTATTAATCCTAAAATCAACGAAACAATATCCAATAAATTTTTATGATACGTTAAAGTTTGACAATAAAAGAAGTATTTAAAAGAGGTTATAGTTCATTTTTATTGATTGATAATATTTAACTAATATATTTACTCATCTCTAGTAGTATTAAAAGAGTGTTTTATACATAAAAAAGAAAGAAATAGTAATTTTATCATTAAAACAGAAGATAGTTGTAAATATAATAATTAATATTGATTAAATAAAAAGGAAAATATAAATGATTAAACAAATACTATGCTTAAGTTTACTATTAAGTAGTACATTTATCTATGCAGAAGCTCCAAAAAAAGAGATAAAACATGAAGAGAAATTTGCACATAAATTACACTGGAGTTATGAAGGTGATACTTCACCAGAACACTGGGCAGAAATAGACAAAAGCTTTTTTCTTTGCAAAGATGGAAGCAATCAGTCACCTATTAACCTTAGTGGGTTTATAGAAGCAGATTTGCCTCCTATTAAATTTAATTACCATTTAAGCAGTACAGAGATTGTAAATAATGGTCATACAGAACAGGTGAATGTTAAAGAAGGAAGCAGTATTACACTTGATAACACCGTTTTTCACCTAAAACAGTTTCATTTTCATACACCAAGTGAAAACCAAATTAATGGTAAAGAGTACCCTCTGGAAGCACATTTTGTACACTTGAGTGATAATGGTACATTGGCTGTAATTGCTGTAATGTTTGAAGAAGGAAGTGAAAATGAAGGGCTTGAAGAACTTTGGAAAGTGATGCCTACAATAGAGGGTGGACACCATAAAGTAGATGCTAAGCATCTTGATGCACTACTTCCTAAAAACAGAGACTATTATAGATTTAATGGTTCACTTACTACACCACCATGCACAGAAGGTGTAAGGTGGCTGGTAATGAAAAACAGTGTAACAATGTCAAAAGCAGAGATAAGGTCTTTTGAAAAGGTTGTTCATATGCATAACAACAGACCTATCCAACCTACCAATGCAAGACTTATACTAAAATAGTCAAGGGTGAGCTTACTCACCTTGACCAAGAGAGTAAGCTCTTTCACCATCTTCAAATGCATAGAGGTTTTCAGTCTTAATCACTTCTATTCCTGCTGAATCTATTTTGTTCATCATATCGGTAATATCACTGTTTGTAATAATATCACCTTGTGTTTTATTGTAGAAACGACATCTCCAGTGATCTGTTAAGAATGTCTCAGGGTGACCATTTGGATAGACTTTTTGACCACGGTTAGAGATCATTTTAAGTGCTATGTTTGTTCCTTTGGTAAGTTCAACAAGCTTATCACCTATAGTGTTTGCATCACAATCATCTTTTGTAAAGATATCACAACCAATAAGATTCATTTTTGTCTCTCTTACATTTGTAAGTTCAGGTTTTTTAATCTTGATAGCTTTGTCATACTGTACAGCTTTTAGCGTAGATGGCTTTTGACCAAGTCTCTCAATAACTGCATCTGCAAACTCTTTTGTTCCTACTTCAGTATGCTCTCTACCTTCAGCTTTGAGTTTTCTAGCAAGGTCATATGTTACTATACCGTCCTCAATAGTCTTTAGCCATGCATTATGAACTTTTTCAGCAACCTCTGGTTGACCTACTTGAACCATCATCATAACACCTGAGAGAAGAAGTCCAGATGGATTTGCTTTGTTTTGTCCTGCATGACGAGGAGCAGAACCGTGGATAGCCTCATACATAGCTATATCACTACCAACATTCGCACCTGGTGCAATACCAACAGAACCAGTCATAAGACCTAAGATATCTGTAGCAACATCACCATAAAGGTTAGGCATAAGTACCATATCAAAATCTTCAGGAGCATCTACAAGTTTTGCCATACCGATATCAATAATCCAATCATCTGCTTGAATCTCAGGGTATTTTTTCGCAGTCTCATAAAATACTTTTACAAAAAGACCATCTGTGATTTTCATAATGTTATCTTTAATCATACATGTGATTCTTTTTCTGCCATACGCTTTTGCATACTCAAATGCATATTGACATATCTTCTCACAACCCGGTCTTGTAATGATTTTAAGACACTGTGTTACCTCAGGAGTCTGCTGATGCTCAATACCGGCATAAAGATCCTCTTCGTTTTCACGAATAGTTACAACATCCATACCTGGAAATCTTGATGGTACAAATGGGTCATATGCGATAGCTGGACGTACATTTGCATAGAGGCCTAACGTTTTACGGATTGTTACATTTAAACTTTTGTATCCTCCACCTTGTGGTGTAGTAATTGGTGCTTTAAAAAGAACTTTATTCTTTTTAATAGAGTCCCAAGCCTCTTGTCCAATTCCTGAGCTGTTTCCTGAGAGATAAACCTGTTCACCTACATCTATATACTCCCACTCTACATCAGCACCTGCTGCATCTAAAATCCTTGTACTTGCATCCATGATTTCTGGACCGATTCCATCACCACGTGCTACTGTAATTGTTTGCTTTGCCATTTTTGTATCCTTTAGATAAATTTATTTACAAAAAGTATTATAGGTCAATAGGCACCTTAAAATCTTTCGATAAATTGTTAATATAAATACTTTTTTTTGATATAATAGATATAATTAATTAACTAAAAAACTATAAAAAGTTGGTATTTTATGAAAAAAGCTACACTAGAAAAGAAGGTAAACATTGCAAATAACCTTATGTACTATATCTACAAGTATATTGATACCTATATTAACCTTGATGAGTTGGCAGATGAGTTTCAAATCAATAAATTTTATATGCATAAAATATTTAAAGAGGTTTTTGGGCATAACATTTATGAGACCATTAAAGCAATTCGTCTACAAAAAGCAGCAACATTGCTACTAACCAACCACTATTCAACTGCAACAGAGATTGCAAATATGTGTGGCTACAGTTCATTGACCTCTTTTATACCTGCATTTAAAAAACGTTTCTCTATGACTCCAAAAGAGTGGAGAAAAGGTGGCTATGAAAAGTACTCAAAAAGATTACTTGCTTCATCACCCAATGCAAGCCTCTCAAAAGCATCTTTTGCAGATATAGAACCAGAAATAGTAAAAATGCCTGATATGCAAGTTCACTACATACGACATAAAGGTTATGAGAACAATATCCGTCCTACATGGCAAAAACTCAATGCATGGATTTTTTCATCTGATATAGAAGAGTATACTTTTGTCTCTCTTTTTCATGACAATCCTGCCATTACTCCCTTACTAGAGTGTCAACATGTAGCCTGCGTTATTGTAAAAAATACCAAACAAATACAAAACAGCAAACTGCCAAAACTTACTATTTCAAAAGGTGTCTTTGCAAAATTTAATCTACAGGGGGAACGAGGAGATATTTTAAAATTTATTCACTGGGTATATCATAAATGGCTTCCACAAAGTGATTATGAAACAACAACAAAGCCATCCTATTCTATTTATAAAAAACACCATCATATCGATAAAGATGAGAGGTTTGATATCAGTTTTTATCTCCCTATTCAGTAGGTAATTTTAAATACTACTATAAAAAGAAGGAAACCCTATTTGCCTGGAAGTGTAAACTTAGGAACCATCACAAAATCAAATTTATTCTCCAAAACAGTAATCGTTTTATCTATCTCTTTACCAATAAGCACCAAAAATGAACTTTTAATCTCTCCATGATATTTATCATAATGTACATCACCAAAACTACTGTTTACTATCATAGTATCTTCAATATCACTGAGCTTTACTATGCCTTTTGCACGGTAAATATTACTTGGCAAGGTTGTAATAAACGTATTCAAAATATCAAATGTAGTCTCTTTGATATATACGGTTTTTGAGATGAGAGGGTTTTGGGACTGTGCTGCTTTATCTACATCATCAAGATTTTCAATCTCACCTAAAGAAATATCTTCAAAGATTTCTTTACCCAGTTTACCATATGAAGTATTAACAAAATAATAATTTTTAAATATTGGTACACCTGTCATAGTGTTTTTAATATTGAACTTTTCTTTTATAGCAGTAATCTCTTTTTCAACTTCTTCTAATGCATCTTTAGAGACCAAGTCACTTTTATTAAGTACCAGTATATTTGAGCCACCAACTTGGTATTTAAATATTTCATCATCACAGTAATTCTTATAGTTCTTGGAGTCTATCACGCATATAACGCCTTCTACAGCTATTTCAAGCGTATTTAAGGAGTAATAGATAGGAAAGGGTTCACTAGCACCAGATGTTTCTACAAAGAGTATCTCAGGGCTATATTTCTCTACTATCTCCTGCACACCTGCCTCAAACTCTTCTGCAAGTTGACAACAGATACACCCTTCAGATATTTCAAGTACCTCAGAGTGTACATTTTTGAGTATAGTACTGTCTACACCTATGTCACCAAACTCATTAACTATAATGGCTATTTTTTTATCTGGAAAATGTTGTTTTACACTATTGGTAAGCATAGTTGTTTTACCAACTCCTAAAAATCCTGTAATCACAAAAGAGGAAATCATCGTTATACCTTAAAAATTATCGGGAATAAAATTAAGATACCAAATAAATAATAAACCTATTATCTATCTGGTATAGAGAGAATATCTGTGCAAAATGCACAGATACAGTTTTAGATGACACGTTCACCATCTACATTTGATACAGCTTCAAGCATTGGCTCAAGTCCAACTTCTTTTGCCCATTCTGCTGTGAGATCATATGCAGCAGATGCGGTTTCCAAGTTTTTCTCAATAAGATCAAGTTTTTTCTTAAACTTTTTCTCAATGACTGAATCAAGTGTTGCTGTTCCACCAGAAGCTGTATATTTCTTAAGGAATCTGTCTTTAATTCCCTCTTCAATTGCTGGCTTGTCAATCACACCAAGTGCACCAAACAGTGCACCAAGCATCGCCATATTTGTTGCAAGTTCAGTACCAGCAATATCAATAGCAAATTTAGTAAAGTCTCTAGTAAGTACTTTCACATTCATTGAATCTAAAAACTCTTTATCAACATCAGTTAAAAGATCTGTATCAGAGTTAATGATTACAAGACCATTTTCTTTAATACCTGCATAAAAAGGCATAGTATATGATTTACCCATAGTAATAACTTGTGGATGATAAATCATTATAATATCAGGGTAAATTACTTCTCCTCTATCATAGATAGGTACTGTTCCAAGTCTAGTATAAGACTCTGATGGTGCCATTCTTTTTTCTGCACCAAAGAAAGGGTTAGATACTGCGTAGTATCCTACTGTATCAGCAGCTGTAGCAGCAATATGTGCTGCTGTAACTGCACCTTGTCCACCAAGAGCAGGCATTCTTATTTTTATTGAATCTTTAGCCATTATAGAAGACCCTCCTTCTTACATTTTTTTAAGAGGTCTTCTGCCTCGGGAGAAACATATTTAAAATCAGCAAACCTGTCTTTATCCTGTTCTTTCATTTCCCATAGACCTTCATTTGCCGCAAGACCAATTTCTAGAATACAAGGTGTGTAAAGGTGAATATAAGTAGGTCCAACTTCTCTAGCAATAATAATAGCTTCTCTAATTACTTTTGCCACTTTTTTAGGTGCAGATGCTGTAAGCTTAACTGAATATGCACATCCTGAAGTCACAGCCAATTCCCACATAGGAACCTTTTCAAAAACTTTCCCTTTAGGAGCCATTTTAAATACTTGCCCTTTAGGGGTTGAACCTGACTCCTGTCCACCTGTGTTGGCATAGACTTCGTTATCAAAACAGATAGTTGTAATTTTTTCTTGTCTAAAGAAAGATTGCAGTGTATAGTCAAGACCTATGTCAATTGTAGCACCGTCTCCTGCAAGAACAACAACATCTTTAGTTTTATCTGGAAATCTCCATTCTAATGTTCTTTTAATACCTGATGCAACAGCATTTTGGTTACCAAACATTGAGTGCACAGTATGCAGTGCTATGTGTGGGAACATTAATGATGTACAACCTGTTGAATTGACAATAATAGTCTCTTCAGGTACAGGAAGAGATGCAAGGATATATCTTAATGCTGCTGCTTCTGGACAGCCTGCACATAAAGAGTGTTCTTCTAAAATCTCTTTTTTGTCAGTAAGGTCCTTAATACCACGTTTCTCAACACTTTCACCAGCCCATGTAGCATTATCCTCAAGATCAACGATTTCTTGAGGCATGATATCCCTAAACTCGGGATTTATTTTATAAATATCTACAGACATCTTATGCCCCTTTCACATTTGTATTTTCAAATACTTCTTTAAGAATTGCCTCTGCTGGCATACTCATACCACCTGCAACTCTTGGTCTACCAACAATCTCAGCTTCCGTTTTGCCATAAAGTGATTGCTTCACTTCTTTGTCTAACCAACCTACTACATTAAACTCTGGTACAAAAATATACTTGGCACCTTTTGTAGCTTCACGTAACTCTTCATGAGGGAAAGGTCTAATAGTTCTTAACTTCACAACTTTAGATTTTACGCCAAGTTTTGCTAATTCACGATGTGCCTCTTTAGCCTGATGTGCTGCAGTTCCACATGCTACAAATACAATTTCAGCATTTTCATCACCTGTTGTATGTGCTAAACCCTTTAAGAAATGTCTTGCATATGGCTTAGATCTCTCTACAGCTGATCTTACTTCCCACTGCCATGAAGCATGTGTTGCGTAAGAGATATAGTTAGATTTCATAACAAATGGATCTCTAAGGAATCTTCCTGGAGGCATCTCTGAATCTATTGGAGGCAGTGGTGCCGCATATGGGTCATATGGGTGCAATGCAATATCATCAGCTGGAAGCATCACCGCTTCTCTAGTATGAGATACAAAGAATCCATCTACGGCTGTAATGATCGGCACATGCACATCAGGCTGTTCAGCCACTGTAAATGCTGCGATACTCATATCAAAAAGTTCTTGTACATTCTCAGCGTACCAAATCATACATCCAGTCTCAAGAAGAAAAGACACTTCCAAATTATCTGGTTGGATTGTAAGTGGTGAGTTGATACCTCTTGCCATCAATACAAGTTGACATGGAATTCTGGTTCCTGACCAGGTTGGAAAGTTTTCCATAGCTCTAAGCGTACCAGGACCTGAAGTTGTTGTCACTGTTCTGGCACCTGCCATTGCACAACCTTGCACCTCTGACATTACACCAAACTCATTCTCACCTCTGAAGTACAATCCCACATACCCTTCAGCCCACAACTCACCAATAAGGTGTGCCGCTTCAGATTGTGGTGTAATAGGGTAAGATACTGATGCATCTACCGTACATCTTTTCATTGCTTCTTTAAGTACTTCTGAACCAGTCATAAAGTGCTTTTCTCTTGGGGCTTCAAAAAGTAAATAGTCAGTCGAAACTAATTTTTGTCCTGACCAATTTTTATCTGCCGTATTTTGATTTTTAATAGTCATAGTAATCTCCTAATCTCTATTTGCCAAGCTCTTGCTTGACCTCTTTGGCAATTTCAATAAATCTCGCCATCTCTTCAGAATGCTGATCTCTAATCGTTGCCATAGCATCTTCATGTCCTGAAAGTCCACAAATAGCTGCAGTATAACAATCTGTCTCAGATCGAATCATTTTTAATGCAACATTTGCATAGTGACAGTGTACACCAACAAAAATACATGCTTTGATGTCATTGTGCCAAATTGTCAGGTTCGGGTGATTTGGATTAATCTCAACTTCTGCATCAATCTTAGGATATTTTGGTCTATAATCATACATTGGTATCATTCTAGCGTTCAAAACTTCCGCCATCTCTTTAATAAGTGTTGCTTTTTTCTTTGCTTCTTCATTCCACGCATATAAAACTTGTGGACCAGGGAAAATAGTTGCATTTTCACTTGTTAACATTACTCTTGCAATTTCTCGCATTGCTACTTCTTCATCCACTATTTCTGTTAATAGTAATGCCTTACCTTCTGGAGGGGTAAGTAAATCATCATAAAATGCTACTGGATATGGTGAATAATGCGCTGGACCTAAATTAGCCATTTTGTCTCCTAATATATTATTTTTATATTAAGTGTCATAAATGTATAAAGTTTACTCTCCACTTAAGAGTAAAACTTATACATATGACACCAATACATATCTTTTATTTTAAATAAAAGTATTCTTTTTCATTAAACTGGGAGATATCCCAGCTTAAAAACTTACTGCTAGTCTGGAGTAACCATCGCCATTTCAATACAATCTCTGTTAAGAAGATCAGAACATACGTATACACAAATTGCACACCCTTTACATCTGTCTTCATCAACCCATGAAGTACCATTCTTGTTACCATGCTTTGGTTCTTTATCATACATTAAAGTGTTTGCTTCTGGACAATAGAGCGTACACATATTACAATTGTGTGTTGAACACATTTCTGAATTTACTTTTGCTACATAATACATTATTTTTCCTTTTTTATACTTCTAAGTTGATTATTAATTCACTACCCATCAAATCGATGCTGTCTGCCATTTCAAAAGTTTTATTGATTACTTCCATGTTTTTCGCAAGAAGTTCCTCTTTTTTCTTAAACTTTTTTTCAATTGCTGAGTCAAGTGATGCTGTACCACCTGAAGTAACAAATGAGTTACCTAAAAATCTTTCTCTTACGGCTTTTTCAATGTCATCTTCAGTTACAAGTTTTGTAAGCCCAAGCAACATACCCATCATTGCCATATTGGTTGCAAGTTCTGTACCAGCAATTTTAATGGCTAGTTCTGTTGCATCAAACTGTACTACTCGAGCATTGAGTTTATTAAGCACTACAATATCTTCTTCTTCAAGTACATCTATACTTGTATTAATAATGACCAAAGAGTCTTTTTTCAACCCTGTATAAAAAGGCATAGTGTATGACTTTCCGTGTGTTACAACTTGTGAGTGGTAAATCATGATAACATCTGGATAAACCACTTCCCCTACTTCGTAAATTGGCAGTGTCGATGCACGTACATATGCTTCAACAGGTGCCATTCTTTTTTCAGAACCAAAAAATGGTACCAATGATGCGTATTTTCCTGAGTTGTCCATACATGAACCTAGGATGTGAGCAGTTGTTACAACCCCCTGCCCACCTAGCCCAGAAATACGCATATTATATCTTTTTCTATTTGCAATTGATGCCATATTAACTCACCTCTCTTTTCTTTTTAGATTCCACTACAGCGAATAGTTCTTTTGCTTCAGGAGTCATAAACTCTTCAAATGCAAAACGACCTTTTTCCATCTCTTTAGCATCTCTAAACACATCTGGTGTAGGGATTGAGTACTCAATGTTACATGATGTATATACATGGATAAATGTTGGTCCAAGGTTTCTTGCTGCAAAGATTGCTCTTCTGATTGCTTTTGCTGCTTTATTGATATTTGTTGGAGACATTTTTACAACATAAACACATCCAGCAGTGATAGCCAATTGCATAGCAGGCATTTTACCAAAGTTTTTACCTTTTGGTGACATTTTGAGAACAGCACCTTCAACACTCATACCTGACTCTTGTCCACCTGTATTTCCGTAAACTTCATTGTCTAGCATGATAGTCGTAAATTTTTCACGTCTAAACCATGCGTGCATTGTCATAGAAAAACCAATATCCATCATACCACCATCACCGGCAATAGTAATAACATCTTTCTTTTTATCTGGGAATCTTAATCTGAATGCTCTTGTAATTCCTGATGCCATTGCATTCTGGTCACCATAGTTACCATAGATGAAAGGAACAGCGGCTTGGGAAATAGCAAGTCTACCACATCCAGCAGTACCGATAGTTACAGTATCTTCCGGGTTAGGGAGTGATGCAAAAATAATCTTAATGTAGTAAGCCATCCAACAACCAGAACACATAGGGTGTTCTTCTACCAACTCTTTATAGGTGCCCATATTTTTAACACCTACTTCAGAATACTCTTTGCCAAATGGACCGTAATCTACCAATTCTACGTAATCTTTTGGTAAATATCTCTTAAACTTCGACGCTGGAATCATATAATTTAAACTCATTGTCTATCCTTTTTATGCTTGTAATGTTTCAGATTCCATACCTAAGGCATCGTAAATCTCTGTCATTATTAATTCTACTGGCAGTGTCATACCACCATATACTCTTGGACCTTCTAGAACGATTCCACCATTTGGAATACATCCTTTTATCTCTTTACACAACCATCCTACGATGTTATGTTCTGGAACGATAACCGTCTTTGCTGTTGCCAATGCTTCACGGATTTCATCTGCTGGCCATGGTCTAATACACTTGACCTTAACAAAACCAACACTAAGTCCCTCTTCTTGTGCATATCTATGTGCTTCTCTACCTTGTGCAGCTGCACAACCAGAAGCAACAATCATCACATCAGAACCTGGGTTTTGTACTTCAATAGGTCCGCCTAGGTATTGGTAAACATACTTCATTGCTCTTCTGTTTGAGTCCCAAATCTCCTGTTGCCATACTGAGTGAATCAAGTAAGACATAAAGTTTGACTTTTGTACAGGAGCATCTCTTTGGATTCTTGCTGGTGGCACTTCATTGTCCATTGCAGGAACTGGTGCTTTATAAGGATCAATTTCATTATAGGCCAACTCTTCAGACATCATATCCACATACCCTTTGGCATGTGTGACAAAGAAACCTTCAGTTGATACTGATACTGGAATATAAACATCTACTTTTTCAGTAATAGCAAATGCTGCTAGTGTAAAGTCAAATGTATCTTGCTGGTTTTCAGCATGAAGCATAATAACACCTGAATGCATCAAGTATGCCATTTCAAGGTTGTCTGGCTGAATAGAAAGCGGTGCATTGATAACTCTCGTAAGTACACCTAATACACATGGAATTCTATGTCCTGGCCATGAAACGATTGCTTCAAGTCCTCTAAGAAGTCCTGGTCCTGATGTCGCAGTAAACATACGCACACCACCTCTGGCTGCACCAGCAATCGCAGACATTGTACCAAGCTCTTCTTCAGCTCTATAGTACTCTTTGATATGACCTTGTGCATAAATGTCACCAACAAGGTGCATTACTTCTGATTGTGGTGTAATAGGATATGCAATTGCCATATCTACACTTGCTCTTTTAACAGCTTCAGCCATTGCCTGAGCACCCGTAATAAAGTGTTTTTCTCTTGGAGCCTCATTTAAGAGGTAGTCCATATCTACTAATTTTTTATTTAAACTCATTAATTTCTCCTATTCAACTTCTGCAACATGTTCACCTTTTCTACTCATGATGAGAGATCTGTACTCACCATAATCAGCAGGCGTAAGATCACCCCAATCCTCTTTTGGTAAAGATGGATTTTCTGGTGGCATTGTAGGTGTGTGCTCAATACCGAGTTCTTTTCTAACCTCAACAACAATATCTCTAAATTTTAAGACATCTGAAGCATGTACATCTCTGATAGAAGCCATAGCTTCCTCATGACCCATTTCAGCACATAGTGCTACAGTATAACAGTTTGTTCCTGCTCTAATCATTCTTAGTGTAAGGTTTGCATAGTGGCAGTGTACACCGACAAATACACAAGCTTTAATTTTATTATCTAAAATTGTCAAGTTAGGGTGATTTGGATTAATCTCTGCCTTCACATCAATTTTTGGATATTTAGGTCTGTAATCTGGCATAGGAATAATTTTACAATTTGGAATCTCTGATGCTAAATCAAGAATTGCCGCTGATTTATCTGCAACATCTTCTTTCCAGTCCCATAAAACCATTGGACCTGGGAAAATCGTTGGATTATCCATAGTTAATAATGCTTTTGCAGCATCTCTCATCGCTTCTTCTTCAGAAACAATATTACCATAAAGTAATGCTTGCCCTTCAGGTGAAAGTTCTACACCCATAGATGGTGCCGACTGTGGCATATAACCTACCGGACCAACTTCTATTTTCTTTGACATATTTGACTCTCCTTAATAAATGTTATCAAAAATGATTTGACTTCAGCTTATAAGCTAAGGCATCCTATCTAAAATATATCTATATCCTCCTAAAAAGAGTGATATTTATATTTTAAAACCTAATAAGTGTGTAGTATAGTAATTGATATTTTCCCTATAAAACATCTGATTTTAAATAAAACAGAACATACTTATGTAAAGAGTTGCTCTTTTCATTTCATACCTGAATTATATAAAACCCTTATAGTACTAATATAGTATCATTATATTAAAAAGAGGTTAAAAGCAGTCTATCTTAAAAGTGCTACTTTTGCATGTGAATAATATACACATATCTAATATTGTTTCATTTCCAAGTAACATTCTGATTAGCAAATAACGATTGATTTTACTTCCGTAAACTCTTCTAATGCCCACTTGGGACCTTCTCTTCCTACACCTGAGAGTTTAGAACCGCCATAAGGCTGTACATCAAAACGAAGTGTTGGAATATCATTAATAACAATACCTCCACACTGCGCATCATCTATAAAACACTGTGCAAGTTTTAAATCATTAGTAAAAATAGAAAACTGCAAACCATAAGGAGAGTCATTCATCTTTTTAATGGCTGTTTCATAACTTGGTACTTTAACTAAAGAGACAATAGGTGCGAATACCTCTTCGCAAATGATTTTCATATCATCTGTCACATCTGCCATAACTGTAGGCAAAAATATACCCTCATCTTGTACACCACCAGTTATGGCTCTAGCTCCTTCTTCTATAGCAGAAGCTATCCAACCATTAGCTCTTTTTTGTGACTCAACATCAATGAGTGGACCTAAAAAAGTATCATTATCGTAAGGAGAACCTACTTTTAACTTATTTGTCTCTTCTGCCATAAGTGTAGCAAAGTCATCATACACACTTTCATGCACATAGATACGCTGTAGTGATATACAGACTTGTCCAGAGTTATAAAATGCTCCAAAGGCACAACGTGTAGCTGCTGCTTCTAGGTCTGCTGAAGTATCTATATAGGTTGCTGCATTACCCCCAAGTTCAAGGCTTACTTTTTTGATACCAGCTTGTTGTGTGATGATTTTACCCACAGGTACAGAACCTGTAAAAGAGATGACTCTAGGAATATCACTTTTTACCAACGTAGAACCTACCTCAACGTCACCATATACTACACAAAGTGCATCTTTGATAGCATATTTGGACTCTATAAAGAGCTTAGCGAACATATAAGCTACCATTGGTGCTTCTGGTGTGGGCTTAAGTACTACCGTATTCCCTACCCCTAGAGCAGGTGCTACTTTATGTGCCACAAGATTAAGTGGAAAATTAAATGGTGTAATACATGCAATCACCCCCACAGGTTCACGTCTAAAATATGCCAATGTTTTTTTACCGCTAGGCATGATATCTGTAGGAATAGTCTCACCATGTAGTGCTGAAAGCTCCATCGCAGTCAAACGAATCGTTTCCACACAACGCTCTACTTCTATACGAGAAAAAGCTATAGGCTTCGCCACTTCTTTGGCAATCATCATAGCAAAATCTTCTTTTTGATTTGTAAGCCTTTTAGCTACGTCTTCAAGCCATAAGATTCGCTGAGACAGTGGAGACTTAGCTGCTGACTTTGCAGCAGACTTGGCTATA
>JALWME010000146.1 GCA_027083995.1 Sulfurovum sp. | reverse complement strand
TATCGTAAAAATGAACCTATATGTACCACTTTAGATGCAAAAGAGAAACTCCCTGTAGGTTTTTCAAAAGAGATAGCCAGAGAGTTAAAAATACTTAAAAAACTTCTCTTTAGCAAACTCTATACGCATAAAAAAATAGCCCGAAAAATGTATGCAGGAAAACAGTGTATCAAAGGTCTTTATAAAGCTTTCAGAGAAGATAATGACCTTTTGCCTCCACACCAAAAAGAGCTTTTTGAAACACGCAAAGAAGAACGGGTTATTGCAGATTATATCGCTGCCATGACAGACCGATATGCGATGAAAACCTATCATGAGATTTATGGATTGTCACTATAAATGCACGGCACTGAAGCAAACTTTCTTTGCCTGCACTTTCGTTGAGAATACTTCAACAGTAGGCTCATTCCACTGGGGCAATTATAAAAAATCTACTATATAGTAACTTTTCGCTATAATTCGCGAAAATTTATAAGGTAGATACCTTAATCTTAGGATATTTTATGCAAAAAATAAAAAATATTGCCGTCATTGCACACGTTGATCATGGTAAGACCACACTTGTAGATGAACTTCTCCAGCAATCAGGTACTTTTGAGGCACACCAAGAGGTAGAAGAGAGAGCAATGGATTCTGATGCTATCGAAAAAGAAAGAGGGATTACTATCCTCTCTAAAAACACTGCTATACACTATGGTGACCACAAGATTAACATCATTGATACACCAGGTCACGCTGATTTTGGTGGTGAAGTTGAGCGTGTACTTAAGATGGTAGATGGTGTACTTCTTTTGGTTGATGCACAAGAGGGTGTGATGCCTCAGACTAAATTTGTTCTTAAAAAAGCGATTGCCTTTGGGCTTATCCCTGTTGTTGTAATCAATAAGATAGACAAAGACGGTTCAGATCCAGAGAGAGTACTTGATGAGGTATTTGATCTTCTGGTAGCCCTAGATGCAAATGAAGAGCAACTTGAATTTCCTGTACTTTATGCGGCCGCTCGTGATGGATATGCAAAATGGGAGATGGAAGATGAAAGTAAAGATATGACCCCACTTTTTGAAGCCATTTTAGAAAAAGTACCCTACCCAAAAGGCTCACCAGATGCAGATACCCAGGCACAGGTATTTACGCTTGACTCTGACAACTTTGTGGGGCGTATCGGTATTACGCGTATCTTTAACGGTAAAGTGAAAAAAGGGGATGAGTACCTTCTTGTAAAAGCTGATGGTTCAAAGTCAAAATCACGTATCTCTAAACTTATTGGATTTAAAGGGCTGGAGCGTATCGATATAGAAGAAGCAGAAGCAGGTGATATTGTAGCGATTGCTGGTTTTGCTGACATTGATGTGGGTGACTCTGTATGTGACGCTCAAAATCCAGTAGCACTTGACCCTATGCATGTTGAAGAGCCTACACTTTCAGTTATCATGTCTGTAAACAACGGACCATTGGCTGGACAAGAGGGTAAGCACGTAACATCAAATAAAATCAAAGAGCGTCTTGAAAAAGAGATGGAGACAAACATTGCTATGCGTATGGAGCCAATGGGAGATGCATCATTTAAAGTCTCTGGTAGGGGTGAACTCCAAATTGGTATTTTGGCAGAAAACATGAGACGTGAAGGGTTTGAGTTTATGCTAGCACGTCCAGAAGTTGTTACCAAAGAAGAAAATGGTGTAAAAATGGAGCCATTTGAACATCTGGTCGTAGATGTTCCAGAGGAGTTCCAGGGAGTTGCCATAGAAAAACTGGGAAAAAGAAAAGCAAACATGACTTCTCTCACGCCTATGCCAGACGGCACAGTAAGAATAGAGTTTGAGATTCCAGCACGTGGACTCATAGGGTTTAGAAGTGAGTTTCTTACTGACACCAAGGGTGAAGGTATCATGAACCACTCTTACCTGGAGTATAGAGCCTATTCAGGTACTGTACAAAGTCGTACACCAGGTGCATTGGTTTCTATGGATGATGGCGAGGCTGTAGCATTTTCTATCTTCAACCTTCAGGCACGTGGTATTATGTTTATCAAGCCACAAGACAAAGTCTATTCAGGTATGGTCATCGGTGAGTCTGCAAGACCAGGAGATCTGGATGTAAACCCACTTAAAGGAAAAGCACTTACCAACATGAGAACCTCAGGTGCAGACGATGCCATTAAGCTTGTAACTCCTAGAGAGATTACACTAGAGTCAGCTATGGAGTGGATAGAAGACGATGAGCTTGTTGAGATTACACCAGAGTCTATTAGAATTCGTAAGAAGTCACTTGACCCAGTAGTAAGAAAGCGTTTAGCAAGAGATAAAAAGAACTCAAAATAGTTCTTTTATTTTGCTGCATCTTCGGCTGAACGGCTTCGTTTCGTTCGGTCATGTACTAAGAAAGCGTTTAGCAAGAGATAAAAAGAATTCTAAGTAATTCGTAGGGTGTTGTACCCTTACAACACCATATATTCAAATAACAATTTTAAATTTTTATTGTATGCCAGCTAGTGGTGTTGTGTACTCCAAGGGCATTTCCGATGGGCAGGGTACAACACCCTGCATGACCCCTTCAACCAAATCTACAGCAAACCAAAAGACTATTTTTGTAAAAATTCCTAATTCCTAATTCCTAATTCCTAATTCGCAGAGCACTCACCCAAGCCCAGTGAAAATTAAACCCTCCCCTGTCTCCATCCACATCGAGTATCTCTCCTGCAAAGAAAAGATTGTCTACAAGTTTTGACTCCATGGTTTGTGGGTTTACTTCGCTGGTGTCTATGCCTCCTGTGGCTACTTCTGCACCTTTGAAGCCTTTGGTGTCATTGACAGAGAGCTTGAGGTTTTTGATGGTGTGTACGAGTTTGTTTATCTCTTTTCTGCCCAGTTCTTTTTCTATTTTTACCCTACTTTTCGACTGCTCTAAAATGATGGTTATAAGCTTTTTGTTAAGCACACCTTGTAACCATAGGGCTAAAGGTTTTTCACTCTCCTGTTTTACTCTGGCTAGTAGTAAGTTAGTAAGTTTTTCTTTGCTAAGTTCTGGCATAAGGTCTAAGCTGAGTTCACAGTAGTCAAAGTGGGCTAGTCTGGTACTTGCTTCACGGCTTAGATCCAGTATGGCAAGTCCAGATATGCCGTAATTGGTGAAGAGTATATCACCCTTTTTTTCGGTAATATATTCGCCATTGGCATAAAGCTTGGCAAGCCCTGCTACTTTTACCCCTGCACACCCTTTGACCCAACTCTCTTCAGAACAGAGTTGTACGAGGCTTGGGTATCTTGGGATGAGTGCATGACCCATTTTTGTGGCAAAGGCATACCCAGAGTTAGACCCTCCCAGCTGTGGAGCAGCAGGAGAGCCAGAGGTAAGTACAAGTTGTGTACAGTTTTTTGCACCC
>JALWME010000145.1 GCA_027083995.1 Sulfurovum sp. | reverse complement strand
TTATCCATATGACTGACCCCATAAAACCTATATTTTCTCCTACTTTAAGAGACAAATAGAGTTCCAAAAAGAAAAAAGGGACAAATAAAACTATCATAACTTAGCCAACACCAGGCAAAGCATTGTTTGCCTTTAAATACGCATATACTTTTGCAGCTAGGGCATCATACTCTGCAAATTCATTTATCTTTTGGGCATCAAAGTTAAAAAGCATTTTTTTCATTGTTCTTCGCTCTATAAGTTCTACCTGCCCTTCTTTGACACCTTTACCCAACACCAAAGCATACGGGATGCCTAAGAGTTCAAAGTCTTTCATCTTGGGGCCAAAACGCTCTTTTGTTCTATCATCCAACAGCACATCTACATGACGTACTGTAGCTAGTTTTTTATATAGATTTTCGCCCAGTAGATTTTGCATGTCATCTTTAGCATTTGCCACTATGATGTCTAAGGTAAATGGAGCAGACTCCTTTGTCCAGATACACCCTTTGTCATCATGGTTTTGCTCTATGATACCTGCGAGTAAACGACTCACACCGATACCGTACGTTCCCATCTCATATGCTTGTGCTTTACCTTCTTGGTTTAAAAAAGTAGCATTGAGTGCTTCTGAATACTTGGTTCCTAGCTGAAAGATATGCCCTGCTTCTATACCTTTAGTAAGACGAAGTGTCGCTCCACATGCACAGGTATCACCTGTTTTTGCATCTTGGGCTACTTCTACGTTGGCTCCATAGTCACAGGCATCACAGACGATGATGTCATCTTCACCAGAATCTGCAAGTATCATAAACTCTTTGCTGCCATCGCCACCTATCTGTCCTGAGTCAGCCTGTACCACTCTAAAGTCAAGACCTAAACGGGTAAATATCTTCCTGTATGTCTCTTCCATAAGTGCAAACTCTCTTTGCATATCTGCAAATGTCGCATGAAAGCTATAGCCATCTTTCATCAAAAACTCACGCCCACGCATAAGACCAAAACGAGGTCTAATCTCATCACGAAACTTAAGGTTTATTTGATACAAATTAAGTGGGAGCTGCTTATAGCTTTTAACACTCTGACGTACAAGATTTACCATCGCTTCTTCATTGGTGGGACTGAGTAGATAGTTATTCTCTTTGCGGTCTTTAAAGCGTAGTAACTCTTTGCCATACTCACTCGCCCGTCCAGACTCTTCCCATAATGCCAAAGGAGTAACAAAAGATAAAGAGGTCTCCTGGCAGCCAGCATTGTCTAACTCTTCTTTCACCACTGATCTTACCTTGTCCAGTATTTTTTTTCCTAATGGCAAAAAATTGTAAAGTCCAGAGTCCCCTATTGACTGTATAAGTCCAGCACGTATCAGATAAATATGTGAAGCTAAAGTAGCATCATTGGGTATCTCTTTACTCGTTGGCAATAATAATCTTGAAAATCTCACGCTTGGTATCCTTTGGTATGATGGTCTGTTTTATATTGTTTCAAATCCACATTTTCTGTGTCGATACTAAACATTTTTTTTATGGATTCTATACAGTTTTCATTCTCTTTGTTTGTTGATGAGTGACGTAAGTTCTGTGTAGGCTCATGTAAAAAACGCTTAAACATCTGTTCTGCCATTTTACGCATATTCTCTTCTGCCTCAGCAGGTACAAAACCTTTTTTTATCGCTCTTTTCATCTCTGTGTCAATGGCTATAGACACATGTTCTCTCATCTGCTTAATCACAGGCTCTATAGACAAAGCCCTCAGCCATGTATAGAACTCATCTTTATATTTGTTCACTATCTCTGCTGCTCGTATAGCTTGTTCTTCTCTTAATGCATGGTTGCTTTGGGAGATAGAACGCAAGTCATCTATACGAAATAACTTAAGTTTTTCTATCCCCATATCTTCAATATCTCTAGGGATTGCCATATCAAACCAAAGTCTGTTGACTGATTGGTTTTCTATCATCTCTTTTGTAATGATATGCTCCTTAGAAGATGTAGCAGAAAAAAGTAGTCTGTAGCGATTGATATACTTACTTATATTTTCTATAGTATCTGCTTTGACATTTTCACCCAGAGCATCTGTGACTGCTGTCACTTTTTCTAGATCACGTCCGAGTATAACCACATCACAACCTGCCCGTAAGAGATGTTTGGCTGCAAGTACTGCCATCTCACCAGCACCTACGATAACTCCTGTCATCCCAGGCATATCATCACCCAAAAGTTTGTGTGCCTGTGCTACTGCCACTGAAGCTATAGAGATAGGGTTTTGGGAGATATTGGTTACATTACGCACCTGGGCTGCACATTTAACTGCATAAGAGATGAGACGATTGAGTTTTCTTGCTGCTGTCTTGTTACGGTGTGAAAGCATAAATGCCTCTTTCACCTGTCCAGTGATTTGTGACTCACCAACTACCAAAGAGTCCAGGGAAGAGACTACAGAGAAGATGTGCTCCACTGCCTCTTCATCATCATAGCGTTGTGCAGTACTTTTTAACTCATAAAAGTTAAGATTGGATTTCTTTGCCATGAGTCCCAAAATCGCATGATAAGACGAAAAGTTATCACGTGTGGCCAGGACTATCTCCACACGGTTGCAGGTAGAGACGATGAATGCTTCATGCACGAAAGCAAAAGAAGTTAGCTGCGTTAGCATCTCTACCTTCTCTTCATCATTGACAAATGCAAGTTTCTCACGCATTGTCTGGTCACAATTTTTATGTGAAAAACTTACGACTTGATAGTACATTAAAAATCCCTCTCTATCATTGCCATAGCTATACTGCTTAATGCATCTTCACCTTTGTCATTCATGAGGGTAATGGCTTCTTCTATCAGTACTTTGGCCTGTGCATAAGACTTTTCTATTACGCCTGACTCTTTCATCTTTGCTTTTATCCACGCTTGTTCACTGACACTGAGCTTTTTTTTGTGTAAAGACTTTAATATTTCTGCATCTTCACTCTCCAACGCTTCATAAAGATAGATATATGGTAAGGTAGTCTTTCCTTCTTCAAAGTCATGTAATGCAGGTTTACCCAGAGTCTGGGAGTCCATTGTAATATCTAACAAATCATCTATCATCTGAAAAGCGATGCCCAAATTACGCCCATATCTCATATAGACTGTTTTATCTTTGCCTGCCAGTACGGCAGCTGCACCCGCACTCGCCTCCATAAGTGAAGCAGTCTTTTGATATATCATCTTAAGGTAGATTTCTTTGTTTACATTAAATGATTCTGAGAGCCAAACATCTTTAAGTTCCCCTAGGCTCAGCTGTACAACCGCATGAGAGATGATGGTAGCTACCTCTTTGTCTATGCTGTTTAGCTCCAAAAAACCTTTAGAATAGAGTATATCCCCTAGCATGATAGCTGTCTTATTACCATATAGAGTATTAAGTGAAGGTTTAGAACGTCTTGTATGGGCATCATCTATCACATCATCATGTAACAAAGATGCAGCATGTATCATCTCTACTACAGCTGCAGTTTTTACCACAGCAAGACTTGTACCAGCAATTTTGAGTATAAGTTTAGCACGCAAACGTTTCCCATGAGGAAGCTTGGCATAAAGTACTGTTACTTCTTTATCATCCAAGTCTGCTATAAACTGTTCTATCTTTCTCTCTACTGCACTTAGCACCTATTACTGTCCTTATATTTTAGTAGATTATTATAGCTAAAGAAAGGTTAACCTCTCTCTTTCACTCTATAAATCACTCCATACATAAGCGGTACATAGTAGAGATTTAACACAGTTGCCCATGCGATACCAAAACCTAAACTTATAGCCATCGGTTGTAAGATAAGGGCTTGTCCTGAAGCAAAAAATATCAACGATGACAGCCCCAGTACGGTAGTCACAGAAGTGAGCAGTATAGGACGTAACCGCATCACTGCTTTTTGTACCATTTCATCATAGTTTTTAGAATCTTTGATAAAATCCAACATAATGAGTCCATCATTCACCACTACACCTGCTAGACCTATGACACCCATAAGTCCTGGCATAGTCATATTGATACCCATAAGTTTTGTACCTACCAATGCACCCAATACAGAAAGCGGTATAGTAGAGAGTATAATACATGGAAGTACCAAAGAGTTAAACATCCAAACCAGTGCGATAAAAATAAGAAACATCGCTATGATAGCTGCTTGCATCATCTCTTTTTTTACCTGTTTATTCTCTTTTTCTTCTCCCTTGATGATGACTTTTATGCCCTCATTTTCTAGCTTGTCTAGTAGTGGCTGTATCTTTTTCATGACCTCTTCAGGAATAATGATTTTTTTGTCTACTTTGGCAAAGACAGAACGTACCTCATCACCATTTTCTTTAAATGTCTTGACAAAAGACTTTTTATACCTAAAGTCACAAATATCTGCAAGTCTTACAACCTGTCGTCCATCTGGTGTTGTAAGCCTAAAAGATGCCACTGCCAAGCTGTCTTGTTTGTAACTGTCCTCTATCTTGACACGCACTAGACCTTTGTCATCAAACATTTTGCCATACTCTGCTTTGAGAAATGCCCCTTTAAGTGTGGAGACTACATAAGACTCAGAAAAGCCTAGCTGTTGTCCATAGGCGTTGACACGTAGCTTCAGTTCTCTCTCACCAACATGAGCATTATTTCCTATATCAGAGACACCTTCTATCTGTGTAAGATTAGCCTCGAGTGCTTTCATGGCTTCTAGCATTTGTGCCTCATTATCAGAAGAGAACCCTACTTCTATATCATTACCTACCATACCTGTTTGTTGCACATAGACGTTAAACTCTTCAAAAAGCTTTTTGCCACCCACTACCTTGTCTTTAAAGTCTGCAACGACTGAGGCTTCTATATCTTTAGATATCTCTTGTGAGGTACGGTTTCGTATCATATCTGTATCATCATACTCGAGGGAAAATATGGGGTTAATATAGGTATCAAAGAAATTTTCTGGTGCTTTTTCATGTAGGTTAATAAAGATTTGAAAAAGATTTTCTCCCAATTCAAAGCTTTGGTCTTTGTTGAACTTGAAGCCTATAACAGATGTCACCGAATCTACCTCTTCTTTGTCTAATACTTTCAACAACGCCTCTTCTATCTGTGTGACATAGACTTCAGTATCTGTCAGATTGTTGTTGATATCTATCTTTCCATTCATATAGACTTGCTGTGCATCAAACTCTGGAAAAAGCTGAAATTTTGTCACCTTCACGATACCAAATGTACCCAAGATAATGGCAGCAACCACCAAAAACAAAGAGCGTTTTTTATGCATAAGTAATTTATGGAGAAACTTTCCATACCAGGCTTTCCAGCTATGCCAAAAACCTTCTGATTGTTTCGCTGGTATCTTACCCACAGAAAAAAACTCTTTCGCATGCAATGGCAAGAAATAAAACGCTTCAAACAAAGACGAAAGCAACAAAATAGTAATCATCACAGGAAGCACCTGCATAAACATTCCCATCTTGCCAGACATAATCAACAGAGGCAAAAAAGCAAATACCGTAGTAAGCGTAGCCGTAAGTACTGCAGGAAACATCTCTAATGCACCATCTATAGCGGCATCTCTTGGACTCTTTCCCATCTCCATATGACGGTAAATATTTTCTGCCACAACTATAGCTTCGTCTACCAGCATACCAAGAGCTAGCAATGCTCCCAAAAGTGTAAGCATATTGAGACTATACCCTATCATGTCTGCAGCAATAATCGTAATCATAAAACTCGCAGGTATTCCAATGGCTACCACCAATGCAATACGCACATTGACAGACAAAAACAGTGCCAAAAAGACCAAAATAAGCCCAAATAAAATATTGGATGATACAAGATTAAGACGGTTCTTTATCCAGATAGACGTATCTGTATAGGCTTCAAAGCGTATATTGTGATAGCGTTTATTAAAGGTTTTAAGTACTTCCCGTATCTCTTTGCTTAGTGCTATGGCATTGCCCTCTTTGGTTTTATTGATATTTAGCGAGATGTTTTCTTTACCATTAAAATGTGAAATTTGCGTGGGTTCACCTAAGCCATAATGCACTTTGGCGACTGCACCCAAATGAAATCTTTTTCCTCCGACAGAAAGCAGTGTATTTTCTAAACTTTCCTTCTCTTTTTCTCCATTGATAGTAGAGATATAGAGATGGTCACCTTGCCCATCAAGTGTCCCTGCAGGGTATATGGATGACATACCACTTATGGCTTGATAGACTGCCATTTTATCCAAACCATAGGCATCAAGCTTTTTTTGATTGAGTGTAATAAGCACTTCTGTATCGGTATCACCTCGAAGGTCAATACCAGAAAGATTACCCAGTTGTGCCAGTTTTCCTTTCAGGTCATCTGCTGCATCAATGAGTTTTTCTTTACTCACCTCTCCTGAGATGGCTACCAGTAGTAAAGGATACTGATGCACCACTATTTTAGCCAATGGTTCATCCATATCAGAAGGCAAATCACGTCTAGTATTGGAGATGATATCTTTTACATCAGACAAAACCAGCTGCTTGTCATTGCCTGGCTTGATATCTGCTTGAATACTAAAAAATCCATTTTGTATCGTGGTGTAGAGTGTATCTATCTCTGCTATGCTTTTGAGTTCATCTTCTATCTTGCTGACTACCATTTTGTCTAGTACATCAGCAGATGCACCTACATAGCCGCCACTTACAGAGATTTTATCTAGTGTAGAAGGAGGAAATATCTCTTTAGCGATATTTTGATACGCAAAAATCGAAAGCAGTACCATAAATACCATCAAAATATGGTTGATAATAGGTTTATCTACTGCAAATTGTATAAAGCTTCGCATGACAGTCTATACCCCCTCATCTATGACAAAAATTGTATCTGCTACTTCATTTTTGTATTTTAATGCTTCTACATTTTGTTTTAACATTACTTTCTCTGCTTTAAGGGCTGAGACTTCTCTTTTCATGCTATTGACTATTTTACTCTCATGGTAGATTTGATTGCTCAAATAGATTTTAATCATAGTAAGTATAAGTACGATAGTTACTGACATCAATACCACTGACACCATGCCAAATGTGATACCATTGGGGGTTTTTATCTTATTCATACTGCAAACCTAAAAGACCTTAATTTAGCAGATCTGCTTCGTGGATTTATTTTCAGTTCTTCTGTAGAAGCAGTGATAGGTTTACGGGACAAAGCTTTGCCTAAAGCATGGTTTTTACCACAGGTACATCGCATCGCCTGCGGGTCACAGATACATGCCATTGACCACTTTTTAAATCTGTTTTTTACCAGTCTGTCTTCAAGGGAATGAAAAGTAATCAAAGAGACCACTTCCCCATCATAGTGCTTCTCTTCGATGGCATCCAGCAAACCTTCTATCTCACCTAACTCATTGTTTACCTCTATACGTATGGCCTGAAACATTAGTGTTGCGGGGTGTATCTTCCCTCCTGTGGATATAACTGTTTTGGCTATCTCGCTTAGCTCTTTGGCACTTTGTATGGGTGCTTTTGCTCTGGCTTCCACTACTGCACCTGCTAACTTACGGTAGCTTCTGACTTCACCATAACTATCAAAAATATATTCTAACTTGTCTTGTGTATATTCGTTGACTACTTCATAAGCAGACAAAGAAGCAGTGCCATCCATACGCATATCTAAAGTCTCCGAAGTAAAAGAGAACCCTCGCTCTTTTTTGTCAAGCTGCAAAGACGACACGCCAAAGTCTGCCAGCACTGCCACGATAGGCTTCTGTGTTAAAGTAGGCAATACTGATGCAAATGTACCCTTGTAAAGTCTACTTCTATTGGAAAAAGGCTCCAGCCTCTTTTTAGAAAAATCTAAAGCTTCATCATCACGGTCGATGCCTATATGTTTAAACTGTGGGTACTTCACTAAGATTTCAGAACTATGCCCTGCATACCCCAGTGTGCAGTCTACAAAATACCCTTCATGCACATCTTTAAAACCTTGCAACACTTCATCTAAAAGTACGGGTATATGAGGTGCTTTCAAGATTATCCTTCAGTCAAATACTAATTTCTAATTACTAATTTCTAATTTAATCGTTATAATACCAAAATATTCCTAACAAAGGTTTCTAAAATGATGGACAAACACCTCATAGAAGATATCAAACATGTCTCTCTTTCTTTATTTAACAAAAACTTTTTTTCTGTATACCATGGGTCTATCTCTGCCAGGGTAAGTCAATCTGGATTTATTATCAACTCCAAAGACACTATCTTGGATGAAATCACAGAAGAATCCCTTGTCAGCCTTGATTGTCAAAAACGAGACTACAGATGGAGCCTTGCCAATGCTGATGTACACATACACGAGCATATCTACGAAACCATCCCCAATGCCAAATATGTCTGCTATACTATGCCCCCTTATGCTACAGCTTACTCACTCAAACACGGTAAAGTCTCCCCTGTAGACTTCTACGGCAAAAAGGTCTTAGGTGAAGTCATCGTCTATGACCCAAAAAATGCAGAAGACTGGCTAGAACGAGCCCCCTACGAGATACCGCAATTTTTCCAAAAACATGATGGGCACCTGCTACTCATCAAAGGTTTTGGTGTAATCTCCTACGACAGAGACATCACAGACATGGCAAAGAAAATCTCTATACTTGAAAACTCATGCAGGTTGTTGGCATTGTCGGCAAATTTGTAAAGCTATTTTTGTTATACTTGTCCATCTAAATCTATGGGAATAATGTATGAATCAGACTAAAAAACGCTTGGCTATCATAAAACTTGCAATCTCTATGACAGACACTGAGACTATACAACTTCAAGTACTTAAACTGGGTATGCTTAAAACTGACTCAAAAATGAGAGAGATTTTAACACTCCTTAATGAAAAAAGTTATGCACGGGCTCAAGGGCTCATATCTGAGTATATTGAAACACCTAGCAATACCATACTGCAAAGAACCTCTCAGGAGCCTATAGCAGTGTCTAAAGAACAGACAGTTCCCCAAACTGCAGAAACAGCAAAGCTTAGCCCCGAGGAGTCAATGCTAGAACCTATCAAAAATACTGCAACCAAAGAAGAGACCCCTCTTACCCTGCAAGAGAAAATCCAAGCAGCAAAAGATCAGGCAATCATTGATGAGTTTGAACTGTTTATAGAAAACCCAGAAACAGAACAGACAGAATCTGTGACTGAAGAAGAAGTCAATTATACTACACTGCTTGACACCACACCCCCTCCTAAAAAGATGTCAACACAGACTGTTGACTATGATGCCCTACTCAATGTAAATGCTGCAGATGTGCTTAGTGACAACATCTCTTTGGACATCACCCAAGAGAAAAAAGATACTTTTTTTGATGAACAGACCCCTGTGGCATACAATACCCCTGGCAAAGATGCATTTTTTGATGCAGCTATAACAAACAAGACACAAGAGGAACAAACACCCAGCAGCTTAGAAGATATGACACTTCAAGAAAAAATAGCACAAGATAATTTTATGAAAGAGACATTTGGTGAAAAACCTGTAAAAGAGCCTTCTGTAAAAAAATCTTTTGTTGAAAAAACTCCTATGCCACAGGCTCAAGATGATATACCTATGACGAAAGAAGATACAAGCTCACAACCTACACCCATAGAAAAAAGCTTTACTGCACCTGCAGACTATCCTGCTATATCATACATAGACCAAAAATTTAAAAATATCTCAAACCAATACCCAGCTGTAGAAGAGAGTAATGCGTCTTTTGATTCTGTAGATGCCTGGCTGTTAAAGATTTCCAATAAAGGGTACAGTGAAGCAGAAGTAGAAGAGATAATAAAACAAACTGAAAAATTGACCAACTCTAACAATAAAGCTGAAGCAGCACAGCTTTTACTCATCTGTGGTGCTACACAATCCAAATATGCACAGTTTAGACTTGCTCGTGCACTTTTTTCTGGTGAGTTACTTCAGAAAAACCTAGCTGAGTCCTTTACCCTTATCAATCGTTTGGCTCTCAATGATGACTACCCAGAAGCTATTTGTGATTTGGCACAATTTTATGAAAAGGGTATTGGTGTTAGTACAGACAAGAAAAAAGCAGAAACACTTTACAAAGAAGCTATGGATTTAGGTATACAAAGAGCAGCCAAGCATTACGAACGACTCAGCAAAGAAAATAAAGGGTTTTTTTCTTTTAGAAAGTAGTACTAAACCCTCTGTATACCCTCATAAGCGACTTGTATCATAGTGTCTATCTCTTCATAGCTTATTACATAAGGAGGCATAAAATAAATCACATGCCCCAAAGGACGAAGCAGTACACCTTGAGTTAAGGCGTATTTATAAATTTGTAACCCTACGCGCTCATTGGTATCATAACCTTGAAGCTCAATGGCAGTGACCATTCCTTGTTGTCTTACTTCTTTTACGTTTGACAATGCCTTAAATTTTTCTACTTCTTTTTTGATATATAAGGCTTTTTTTTCATTCACTTCTAAAATGGCATTTTGTTCAAATATCTCTAAAGTTGCCAATGCCGCTGCACAAGCAAGTGGATTACCTGTATAAGAGTGAGAATGCAAAAAAGCTTTATATTCATTATAATCACAATAAAAAGCATTGTAAACTTCATCTGTTGTCATGACTACAGAGAGGGGTAGATATCCTCCCGTAAGCCCTTTAGAGAGTGTCATAAAATCTGGTGAAATATCTGCATGTTCACAAGCAAACATTTTTCCCGTACGTCCAAATCCTGTCATAATTTCATCTGCTATGAGATGCACATTATACTTACGTGTCAATGCTCTGGCACCTTCCAAATAGACAGGATGATACATATGCATGCCCCCTGCACCTTGTATAAGAGGTTCCAGTATAAATGCTGCAATATCCTCTGCTTTGTCTTTGAGTACTTCTTCTAAACTCTCCAAAGCTGTGTTTGCAGCCTCTATACTCTGATTACCGGGCACTGGCACCTGCATATTGGCAATAAGCAGTGGCTTGTAGGTTTCTTTATACAGTGCAACATCACCCACACTTAATGCACCGATAGTCTCACCATGATAAGAGTTACGCAAAGAGAGAAATATAGATTTACTCTTTCCTGAGTTTAAGTGATAATGATAACTCATCTTTAATGCTGCTTCCACAGCAGATGAGCCATTGTCAACATAAAATACCTTTTTAAGTTCTTTGGGTGTGATATTGACAAGTTTATGTGCAAGTTCTACTGCTGGTTCATGTGTAAATCCTGCCAAGAGTACATGTTCTAGTCTATCTAGTTGCTGTTTAATCCTGGTGTTGATACGATCATTAGCATGTCCAAAAATATTTACCCACCAAGAACTTACTGCATCTATATATCTATTCTCTTCAAAATCGTACAGATAGACTCCCTTACCCCACTTGATAGGGATGAGCGGAAGTGTTTCATGGTCTTTCATTTGTGTACAAGGGTGCCATATTACTTCCAAGTCACGTTGCATCATTTCTGAATTATTGCTTGTCATTATAGATATATACTCCAATTTTTACTATTTCAATTGTAATTAACCACAACTTTACTAGAATATTACAAATTTTTAGATTAAAGGTAATAAAGAAATGATTTCTTGGATGCAAAAACACAATAAATACCTTGTATGGACCATATGGGTAGCAACCATAGCATTTATCGGTGCAGGTTTTGTAGGATGGGGAAGTTACGACTTAGGCTCAAAAGCAGGCAATATTGCCAAAGTGGGTGACATAGAGATAAAACAAACGAAACTCAATATGGTATATAGTAATATCTACAACCAAGTCAACCAACAACTTCAAGGTAAGCTTGATGATGCCAAAGCCAAAGAGTTGGGGCTTATCAAACAGGCTTTTGCCCAAATTGCCACACAGGCAAAAGTCTTGAACTTTGCCAAAGATTTAGGTATCGTTGTCTCAGATAAAGAGCTGATACAAGAACTTGAACAAATCAAAGGTTTTCAAAAAGATGGTGTATTTAACAAAGAAATCTATGATGGTTACTTAAAATCGCAAAGACTTAAAGCTAAAGATTTCGAAAACAGCCTCAAAGAAGAGATTACAATCAACAAGACTATGGCTTTGTTAAACACACAAGCGCTTCCACTTGAGATAGAAGCACTTGGTGCTGCCATGAATGTAGCAGACAAAATCCTCTATAAAGTATTGACTCAGAGTGATATAAACTATGTATCTGATGATGCCAAAGTCAAAGCATTTTGGGAAAAGCAAAAAGAGAATTATATGACCAAAAAAGAGTATACGCTTTCTCTCGTATGGACTTCAAGTTCAGATGCCAACATTACTGATGAAGAGTTAAAAAACTATTATGAGACAAATAGTTTCAACTATACAGATGCTACAGGCAAACAACTTCTCTTTGACGCAGCAAAAGAAGCAGCCACAAAAGATTTAAAACTTAAAAAAACAAAAAAATCTGCACAAAAAGCATATATTGCATTCAAAAAAGGGACAATAAAAAGTTCTGAAAAAATAACACTCCCACTAGGTGATTTGAAGTTGACACAATCAATCTGGAATGAAATAGAGAGTAAATCAATAGGCGACATACTCAAACCTAAAGTCGTAGGCGAACAATATGTCACCGTAAAGATAGAAGACATTAAAAAACCTCAAGTAATGACCTATACACAGGCAGAAGAAGAAGTAAGAAGAGTTTATGACATACAAGCAAAAAAAGAGCAGTTGTTAACACATGCAGAGACAACACTTGACACACTTTCTGCATCAAATGCAAATGTATCTGATTTTGTCACTTTAAACAACCATGACAACCTAAAATCATTAAATTCGCAAGAAAGTTTACAATTTTTACAAAAACTCTTTACATCTAATAAAGAAAAAGGTATCATTAGCGTATTAGATAAGGTCATAGTTTATAATATCATGGAACAAAAGCTCTTATCTGTAGATGAAAACCAGACAGATTTTGTCAAACAAACTGTCAATCAGATAAAAAAGAAAACCTTTGAGTCTAACCTTTTAAAGATGTTAGATAAACAATACCCCACTGAAGTCTATATGGGAGGACTAATAAATTGAACAAAACAATCTTGGCTATAGATATCGGTTCAACAAAAATATGTGCGATTATATCTGAGATTGAAGATTCAAAAGTCAAAATCCAAGGACATGGGATTGCCAAATCCCAAGGTATTAAGAAAGGTGCTATCACCAACATAGAACTTGCTTCAAAATCTATCAAAAAAGCCATTGCAGATGCAAAACGTATCTCTGGATCAAACATTACAACTGCTACGGTTTCAATCTCTAATGCTTATGCAAAAAGTCTTAATTCTACTGGTATTGTCAATATACCACACAAAGATATCTCTATCAAAGAGATAGACCGTGTCATGCAAACAGCACTTTACAATGCCAATGTCCCAAATGAATATGAAATTGTACATGTACTGCCTTACAACTTTAGAGTGGATGACCAAGACTTTATAGAAGATCCATTTGGTATGAATGCATCGCGTATGGAAGTAGATGTTAATATTATTATGACACAAAAATCGAACCTATCAAACCTTAAAAAAGCAGTGCGTTCTGCTGGTGTAGATATAGATGGTATTGTGCTATCTGGATATGCCTCATCCATAGCCACCATGAATGAGGATGAAAAAGAACTAGGTGTTGCTGTCATAGATTTAGGTGGTCAGACCTCAAATCTTGTCATACATACTGGAAACTCTATACGATATAATGACTTCTTGGGTGTAGGTTCAAACCATATCACCAATGACCTCTCCATGGCACT
>JALWME010000144.1 GCA_027083995.1 Sulfurovum sp. | reverse complement strand
GAAAGCTTCTTCTCTCTAAAGTCAGAATTTACTACAATGGGATCAAGTGTCACTTCTTCTGCAAATGAAGAGATCTCTGTGACTGCAAAAGCAGCGAGTATGGAAAGTGTTATTTTTTTGGATGTCATGGTATCCCCTTAATTAAAATAAAGAGAAGAAGTGTACATAAATATATACATAATAAGCCTCTTCCCTACGCTGGAATTATCCAGTTCAAGTTCGACGGGTTTGTTTATCTCAGCTAAATCATCAGCACCCCGAGAGTTTGATAAAGACTTATACTTCAAATACCCTATAATTATGCTTAAAAATTATACTTAGTTGCTTTCAAATTCTTTTATAAGTGCTAATGTACGCAACTTTGACACCTCACCATTTTCAAGTACATCTGAAATCATGGCTATGCCAGAAGCTGCTTGTGTTTCTACCACATTCTGGATGTTCTCTATTGTAATGCCCCCTATGGCTACTATGGGGTAGTCTACATTTTTAGCCCAATGCTTTAAATCTTCACACCCTACTGTATTGTAGACCAGCTTTTTAGAGATAGGTTCATAGATAGGTCCTATGGCTAAATAACTAGGCTCAAAGCCTAAAGCGATATCTATCTCTTTGGGTGTATGACTACTGATACCTAGTCGTATACCAGCATCAAGTATGGCTGACACGTCAGCTTCTTGGATGTCTTCTTGTCCAAGATGTATGCCATAGGCACCATGTTTGATACCAAGTTCCCAAAAGTCATTAAGAAAAAACCTTGCATTAAACACTTCAGATATTTTAATAGCTTCTATTATCTCATTCTCTAGTGCTTGACCAGAAAATGTATCTTTGGTTCGTAATTGTGCGGTAGTGATGCCTACTTCGTAGAGTGATCTTAGTTTGTAGGCACGGTCTACTATGGGGTAGATACCGAGTGGAGTTTCGTCACATTTTGGGAATTTCATTTATATCCTTGTAGAAAATATGTATTACATGAGGGCGTAGGGTGTTGTCCCTGACAACACCAAAAATTCAAATTAAAATAAAAGATTGTATGCATAATAATATTTATAGTGTTGGTGTTGTAAGGGTACAACACCCTACGCAAATATACATTTTATATTAATCAAACTGATGCCAAAAAGGCGTACCCACAGTAGGTGTAGAGGGTGAAGCAAACTCACGTTCTTTCATAATCCCTGCTTCATAGCCCAAACGTCCAGCCTCTACTGCCACTCTAAAGGCATCTGCCATCTTCACAGGATCTTGGGCTAAAGCTATAGCAGAATTCAAAAGTACCGCATCATACCCTAGCTCCATAGCTTGTGTGGCATGAGAGGGTTTACCTATACCAGCATCTACTACCAGTTGTAAATCAGGAAACTGTTTACGAATGGCTGTGAGATTATCTGGATTCATAAGTCCTTTACCTGATCCTATCATAGAACCCCATGGCATAATGATGTTACACCCCACATCAGCTAGACGTTTGGCTACGACTAAATCATCTGTAGTATAAGGAAATACTTCAAAGCCTTCTTTTATGAGTATTTCTGCCGCTTTCACTGTCTCAAACGGGTCTGGTTGTAAATTGTACTGGTCACCTATGACTTCCAGTTTTACCCAGTTTGTACCAAATACCTCTCTAGCCATCTGTGCAGTAGTAATAGCCTCTTTGGCTGAGTGAGAGCCTGCGGTATTTGGAAGCACTTCAATACCCATAGACTTTATAATGTCCCAAAACTGATTGCCTCCTGCACCATCATCACCACCTGCTGCTTGACGACGCAGTGAGACTGTAACTATTTGAGCTTGTGAAATTTTGATAGCATCTTCCATACTCACAGGACTTGGATAAAGTGCAGAACCTATGAGTAGTCTACTAGAAAGTATTTTGCCACCTATCTCCCACTCTTTATTCTTCATTTCTAATTTTTCACTCATTATTATCCACCTTGTACGGGGGCAAGTATCTCTATGCTATCATTGTCTCTTACAATTGTATCTGCATAGGTAGCTATGGCTACAAACGTACCATTGAGTGCTAGAGAAAAGCCTTCTTGTGTATAGTTTAACTCTTTTATAACATCATATACGCTCATCTCCGAACTTATCTCTGTTCTAGTCCCGTTTACGATTATTTCTATCATCTGTTTATTCCTTGATTTAATGCTTGCTCCACTACTGCAGGTGCGAGTAGATACCCGTGTCTATACAATCCGTTGATACGTGTAAGCTTTTCTTTTTGTTCTATGTTTGGTAAATTATCCTTTAGCGTTGGACGACAATTGGTAAGCATCTTAACAATACGTGCTTCTGCAAAGCCAGAGTGCATAGAATACACTGCAGAAAGCAACTCCAAAGAAGAACGCACAGACATTGGAGATTTATCTTCACTTTCTATCTCGGTAGCTCCTATGACATACCTGTTATTTGCACGAGGTACTATGTAAATCTTGTAACGAGGGTGTAACATACGTATAGGTCTGGTGATATTCACTTCAGGTGCATCCAGCCAAAAAACTTCACCTCTTACACCACGCAACCCTTCTATCTGCCTACTGGCTCCTAGTCCACGTGTATCAAAAACCCAGTCATACTCTTCACGAACACCTGCAAAACAAATTTCACCCTCTTTTACAATATCTACTTTTATCTCTTGATACCAAATCACATTTGGATGTGACAAGAGATAATCACTTGATGCTTTCATAAACCTTTGGGCATCTACCTGTCCCTCTTGAGGGATAAAAAATGCTTTTGCATGTTGTTCTAAATCTGGTTCAAGTTGTGTTAACTCATCTCTATCTAAAAGTTTTATCTCAGAAGCTTCTGGTACTTTAAACTTGAGTGTTTCTATAAAGTGCTTAAGTTCATTATAGTCTTGTGGATGAGCGGTAATGATGCTACCTTCCTGCTGGTATGCATCAGCTATGTCCACTTGCCCTAACAGCTCAGGCCATAATGCTATGGAGCGATTCCCATACTCAAAGATACTAGACTCCGCAGTCTCAAGTTCAGCAAAAACAGCCAACATCCCAGCTGCTGTCATACCTGCTGGCTTATCCCCATAGGCAATATCTTCATCAAAAAGGGTAAGGGTATGTCCTAAACGTAAGAGATTTAATGCTAAAACTCTTCCTACTAGTCCTACGCCTGCTATACCTATATGCATATTCAACCTTCTTCATTAATCACGCCAAAGCGTGTTCTTGTCGTCCCGAACACCCTTGTAAACGGAGTGATTTGAGAGGGACGACGCTTTTTTGCTTCGTTTTTTCTAAAAAAATGAAGAGAAAAACAATGCCACAGTCAAGCTACCAAGGAAACTTGACAAACAAAATCAATTTTCGGTTTAAACCTGAAGTTTATTAGCTTCCACATACACTTCAGAACCCATCTCTTTAAATTTCTGAGACAT
>JALWME010000143.1 GCA_027083995.1 Sulfurovum sp. | reverse complement strand
ACTTTATAATAATAATTCCCCTTTTCTTCAACACTACCTATACTACTAGAAAATTTTGGCTTTGGGTCATAATTAAAAAAATTTACAGACCCTAGTTTATACGTAATCTTATTATAGGTATATTCAGTAAAATCACCCGTATTGTAGGTGGGTAAGTTGCTATCAAGGTTTTCATTGTCTGAAAGAAGCACAGCTATACCCCACTCTTTGAGTAAATCGTTAAATGTTTTTTCTGAGCCGTTACTAGCTTGATTGACCGCAAATACCACTGCTTGTTCATCGTTATATTTGTTGTGTACGATATCATGTAATACTTTTGCACCACCGTAGTTACGTAACAGGTATGCTCCAAAAGCATTAACATGCGAATAATTGGCTAAATTATCCTGCCAAGAGGTAAGTGAAAGTGTATTGGTTTTATTGAAAAGTGGATAACGACCTTGTTTGTTATTGCTTTCTCCTGCACTACCATCATTGTAGTCTACACCTCTAGGCCCCGTATGCTTAAGTTTTGTGGCAATCAAATCTTCAACGCTCTCTGCAAGCATTTCATTGATCCATCTATCTGTATCGAGCCCTCTTAATACATTTTTTTGGTAAAAGTGAATCACATGCTGAAACTCGTGTGCCAGTGTAGAGAGCATCTCTCTTGGCCAGTAATCGTTTATATCCCAAGACCTTTCTTCACCATTGGCAAAGAGTACGGCATCTGCATAGAGCATAACGCGTTCATTTGAGCCTGATATTGCAGAGCGTTTGAAGTTATCTTTAGGGTAGAAAAACCCAATGACTCCTCCAGATATACTGTTATCATTGCCAATATCTGTAAGCAGTATGGTAATTTCATTATTTTGAGAAATTAAAGTATTTTTATTATGTTCTCCCCACTCTTTACCAAAGACATTGCTTACCCAGTCGTAGATATCATTGTCACTACCAACTTGCAAGAAAGTACTAGCCAATGCATCTACCATCTCTTGGGTCACACATCTTTGTTTACCACATCCTACATCGAAACTGTCATCAGACACCCATACATTAAGTGTTTTGTCTCCATATTGTGTTGGTACATTTGAAATTATCTTTCTTGCTGTAGCATCTGTAAAATTAGAGAGATTCTCACCTAGGTAAAACCTTTGGGTATCAAGTGGCACATCTTTTTTGTATATGTCAGTCTCTATCACTTTACGCTGTGCAGAACTTTGGGTATTTCTCTGCATATATTTATGCATGTTTTGTCTAAAGAGTTCTACATACTCTGGTGCATGTATAGTTCTATTGGACCTAACAGATATTTGTTTATTCGATGGGCTGGGTACTATTGTAGCACTTTTATTGCTCTTTGTTATACGTACATCACCGTCTTTTACATAATTGCTAAGAAGCACATAGACATCTTTGGGTATAGTACCCAAATCTATCTTCGCATGTATGGTATTGGCTACACCTAGGCTCTCTACTTGTGTGGGGGTTGCAACACTTACTTCTTTATCTAATGTGGTTCCAGCAGGTGTGGTGGTGTTCTCTCCACCACCTCCTCCGCACCCCATCATCATCAAAGCACTTAATGTTAAAATAAATTTTACTTTCATTAGGTTATTCCTTTATATCATAAGAGACTATATCTAAAAAATGTCAAAAAACTGTGAATTAGTCTTAAAAAGTACTGCTTCCTCTTAACACATCCAGTACATTGGTAGCATAACACCCTTTAGGCAAGACAAAAGAGAGTTCATAGTGTGCTTTTTCTTCCACATAGACTTTATCTATTTCAGTGACCTGTACCCAGGCGTAGCGTCTGGTGCCATTTAGATGTATCTCTTTAGCGTAAGGAGCTTCTATGAGTCCTGCTGTACTTTGGGAGAGCCTGGCCTTTTTACCTGCTAGTAGTCCTGCTGGGGCTATGTCATTAGCTGCAAAGCGTTTGGACTCTTCTTCCAGATTTTCAACATTAAACAATCTACCATACGGATAATGCATCATCACATCACCCTCTACAAGCTTAAAGAAGTTTGGCTGTTCTTTAGTCCCCTTTAAAGAACCTTTGGGCAACTTCATTATTTGTTCTACCTCTGTTTGCGTAAACTTCTCTAACAGCAAGTTAAGCTCCATACGCTTAGAGAGCCAGTTGTTAAAAAGATAGCTTTGATACGAACCCATAAGAAACTCTTTGGTTTTTTTGTCACGCATCTTTATCTTACCCTCCAAGAGTTTCTTGCCATCGATCCAGTTGTTACCACCTGTTCCAAAACGCTGGTTGCCAAAATAGTTGGGTACGCCATTGGCTTTTATCCATTTGAGTGTTGAGTCCAGCTTCTCTTTTTGTACACCCAGTACTTTTTTTAGGCGTATTTTAAAACGGTTGCCTTTTAGGTGACCTACACGTATTTTGTTGTTATGTCTGATGGTAGAGAGTATCTTTATCTTCTCATGGTTAAAAGATTTGAGTTTCTCTTCATGTATCGCCATCATGCTTACATACTGTAAAGTCATGGCATGTTTGTCTTTGAGTCCTGCATAGCCCATGTCACGACGGCGTACTCCCACATGGTTAGATATGACATCTAACATCTCCCATGTAGTCATCTCTTTTTTGCGTATGTGCAGTATCAAATGTTCCCCCTCCCCTGTAAATGCATAAAGAGGTATCTCTTCTACAGTAAAGTCACGTGCAGAAGAGTTAAAGTGAAATTCATTTTTAATATTTAAGGGGTAGAGTAGATTCATGTATTTGTTCTTTCAGAGTTCTAATAAACAGATTTTATCCAAAAAGTACTCAAACAATGCAGACACATTTTTTCTATTTTTAAAAATTTTGCTATAATCCCATCTCAAAATCATCAAAGGAATAAAAACTGGAACTCCATCATAGTATTAACAGAGATAACCTTAGGGTACTGATGACTACATTTTATCTAAAAGTACTGGAGGATGACGTTTTAGCCCATTTTTTTACAGATGAATTAGGTGATGACATCACAAATGAAGACTGGCTAGACCATATCGATCTTTTGGCAGATTTTTGGTTGGCAAAGATATTGGGTGAAAAGACTTATGCAGGCAATGTTTTTGGTATGCATACAAGAGTATCAAGCATCAAAAGAGAAAGTTTTACAAGATGGATAGAGCTTTTTTCACTCTCAGCTGATGAAGTCTATACACCTGAAATCTCTGAGATTTTTAAAGATAAAGGAAGAGTCTTTTCTCAGCAGTTCATCGCTTTTTTGAAAATATAAAAGGATACCACATGCCATTTGAAAACAAAAAACTTCTCATCTTTGACTTAGATGGCACACTTATCAACTCTGCACTGGACTTGGCGTTATCCGTTAACTATATGTTGGAGACTTTAGGAAAAGAGAGATTCTCAGAAGAGATTATCCATGGTTGGGTGGGTAATGGGGCTTT
>JALWME010000142.1 GCA_027083995.1 Sulfurovum sp. | reverse complement strand
TTACCCACTTCTCCAGAAGAATTTCCTAGTCCGTTAGGGTGGTATGTGCTAGCTGAATTTAACAAAAGTCTTGCACTTTCATGTGCCTGTGCAGCAACTACAAATAATTTACCTCTAACCTGCTTCTCTTTACCAGTGATAGTATCAACCGCTATGGCATAGTCTACTTTATCTTTTTTACTTGTGTGTAAGGACTTCACGTGTGTATTTGTTAGTAAAGTAAGATTTCCAGATGCAAGTGCTGGTATTATGAGTGCCTCTCGTGAGCTACTTTTAGCCCCTGAACTACAACCGTAAGAACCACAAAAGTTTGAATAATAGCAAGCAGACCGATGGTCTTTATCTCTAGAGAGCACTGCTCTTGGTGTTACTAATGGTGTAATATTCAGTGCCTTACAGCTTTTGTCAAGTAATTTTACAATAGCATTTTCTTTGGTTGGGCGTTGGGTAAAATTAGGTCTACTTCTTGGTGGCTCAAACTTATGTTTTTCATAGTGTCCCGAGATGCCCACAAGTTCTTCTGTCAAATCATAATAAGGTTCTAAATCTTTATAACTTATAGGCCAGTCTACAACATTGGCACCTTCTATCTCACCATATTTACTTTTAAGCCTAAAGTCATCAGGGTGCATACGATGCAACATCCCAGACATCAAATTGGATGACCCTCCTACTATATTGCCATTCCAGAAACTCCATCCCGACTCATATGTAGGTGTTACTTTCCACTCTCCATCTACTTTCTCTTCTATCGTATGATACTCATCAAAAAGATTTGGTGTGACCAAATCTCTGCGACAATATGCCAATTCATCTTTAGAAAACTCATCACGCCTAATCAGTCTACCTTTTTCTAGCATCGCTACTTTATATCCCGCTTTACACAAAGTATATGCCACCGCACCTCCACTTGCTCCTGAACCTATCACTACTACATCATACATAATTATATTTCCAAGTACTTTACAGAAGGTCTTGGTTGCCCTCCAAATGAGTGCAAGGATTTCCAGCCTTCCTCTTTGATATTTGAGCCATAGACAGGATCACAAAACAACCCTTCCATTGTCAATGTCATGATACGTGACAGCCAGGAACTTCCATAATTTGTCTCTTCATAGGCACGCATTGCTTCTTCTTTTTTGGATGCCGTCATCAAATGAAAAGGAGACTTTTCTCTTTGCATCAGTTCCTCTGCCCCCTCTATAACAAATGCCCTTATGTCTTTGTCATAACTTTTATGTGCTATTGTTTCAAATAAAAATTCTGTTACATTCATCTCTTCTGCTGAAGGCAGCTTACTTCCCTTAGGGAACATTTGCTTTTGTACTGCAGCAATGGTAAGTCGAACCCTTTTAAAATCTTTTTCAAATATATGTAATTCTTTTGCGTGTATATATGGAGAGACTCCAAGAAGGGAACCAAGTATTAAAAACTGTCTTCTTTTTGTTTTCACGTTTATCTGCCTTATTATCATAATATCGTATCATAGTCTATCTTTGTGTACTGCAAGTGCAATACAAAATATAATCACGAGTACACACATGTTACACACTTATCCTATTATACTTATTCTTGTCAAAATAAATTTTAGGAGATAAAATGAAAAAATTAATATTTACAACGTTAGTTGGATTAGCAATGGTAGGTTTTACTGGATGTACCACAGGGAGTGATGCTACTGTAGGATCTAAATGTTCTGCATCAGGGAAATGTGCTTCAAGCGGGAAATGTGCTGGAGATAAAGTACAAAAAGCAGTTGCAAAAAAATGTGCCTCTAGTGGAAAATGTGGTAAATAATTTACCTCTATCCCATATACTTTCTATATAACTTTCTTAGAAGTATTACCTAGGTAGGTTATGTATCTTATGCTACACTTCTTTTGTGAGCATTCAAATCAAAAATAAAGGATCACCTATGAAAAAAATACTTTTACTAAGTCTGCTTAGTCTCGGTATGTTATCACTCACAGCGTGTGGTGAAAAAACGAATAATTCAGAATCAGCTACAAGCCCAAGTGCAGATGTAAAAAAAGAGGTCAAAAAATGTGCTGCAGACGGAAAATGTGGCGAAGGTAAATGTGGGGACTCAAAAACCCCATAATCTTTCTCCTCCACTAAGTTGGATAGGTATACTTTTTTATAAAAAAATATACCTGTTCTTTCAACCCAACTCTTATAATACACATACACTACACATCTTTCATACTATACTTTAGCTGTATTAAAAACAGAAATATCTCTGTAAGATACAAACCGTTAACAAAGGAGATTGGAGATGTTAAAACATATATACCCTCTTAGTAAAAAAGTTTTAAGCCAAGGTCAAAGTCTTTCACTTTTATTCGCACGTTTTGCTGTTGCATATGGTTTTTATGACCCTGCAATGCAAAAATGGTCCGATATAAAATCAGTAGCTGACTGGTTTGCATCTATAGGTATCCCATTCTCTACATTCAGTGCCTACATGGCAGCAAGTACAGAACTTATCGGTGTTGTTCTTTTAGCTTTGGGTCTCTTTACAAGACTAATCTCTATTCCTTTAATGGTTATTATGGTTGTTGCCATACTTACTGTGCATTTAACACATGGTTTTGCTGCAGGCAATAACGGCTTTGAAATCCCCCTTTACTACATGCTGTTTTTAACTATATTTGCTTCATTTGGAGCTGGAAAACTTTCTTTGGATTACCTCTTGTTTGGAGAGGAACAATAGAAACAAACAAAACAAGGATTAGACATGATGAAAAAGACATTCCAATTAGGACTACTATTATTAGGTGCATTGGCACTTTCATTGACATTGGCAACTGCAGAGGGAAAATGTGAAAATGCTAAAAAAGAGATGAAGTGTGAATCTGGAAAATGTGCTTCAGATAAAAAAGATACAAAAAAATATACTGATGGAAAATGTGGTAACACCAAAAAAGAGATGAAATGTGGTGATGCTAAAAATAATATGAAAAAAGAACCTAAAAAAGGTAAGTGTGGTCAAGGAAAATGTGGCTAAACTACCCACAAAACAACTAGTTTCTACTCCTATGTAACTTTACATAGGAGATTTACCTTTCATTTATTATTCATTGTATAATATCTTATACTAAATATAAGGATAGCTATGCGATACCTACTCATACCCCTCATGCTACTACTTACCTTTTCTGGATGCCAAAGCAGTGAAGAAAAAGCCAAAGCACAAGCAGCTCATGATGCCAGGATTATACAACAAGCCAGAGCAGAATTACTGGCTGAACTCGAAGCAAAAGCAAAAGCAAAAAAAGAGGCTGATATACTTAAAAATTCGAAACTTTCTCAAGTAGGTATATCTGTACAGGACAAAGAGATTACTATCAATCCTGAAAAAGCAAAAGAGTTTTTCAAAACCATAGGTAAGAGACTTGAAGAGAAATTACAGAACCTAACCAAA
>JALWME010000141.1 GCA_027083995.1 Sulfurovum sp. | reverse complement strand
GGTGTTACTTGAGCATCACCCCAGATTACAAGATTTGTATCGTTAAATTCAATGTCTTCACATCCAGCATTTTTTAATGCTATACGTGCTAATTTGTTTTTCACAACCTGTACATTTGTCTCTTCATCTTTCGCAAAATTTCTTACGATTTCAAGATTTTCAACAGTCATGCCTTTATAATCACAAACAATAATAGCACCAGCATTTTTAAATGCTTCAGTCATTTCAACAACTAACTCTTCTTTTCTAGTTCTAGTCATATATTCTCCTTCCGATTTCCAAAAGGGTGGAGAGACCTATAAAAGTCTACTTCCCTGTTTACTCTTTCAAGTAAATCTATTAAGCTTTCGCCCCTATTGTCTTTAATCTAAGATGTTGAGTAGTAACCTGTACCCTCAAACAAACACTACATGTAGTATTTATTTGAAAACACAACAGAAGGACAAACCTTCTGCTTCAATGTCTTATTTGATATCCATTAATTCAGTAGTATCAAGTGTGATTGAAGGACTCATAGTAAGCGATATTGCTCCATTTGTAATAAATCTACCTTTTGCAGAAGCTGGTTTAGCTCTGTTTACTGTCTCCATCAAAGTGATAAAGTTCTCTTTAATCTTCTCTTCAGAGAAAGAGATTTTACCGATACCTGCATGAATATTCCCTTTTTTATCTACTCTAAAGTTTACTTGTCCACCTTTAGCATTTTCAACAGCTTTTGCAACATCCATAGTTACTGTACCCGTCTTAGGATTTGGCATAAGACCTTTTGGTCCAAGAATCCTTGCTACCTTACCAAGAACACCCATCATATCAGGCGTAGAAATTACAATATCAAAATCGATTTTACCTGCTTGTATATCCTCAATTAAATCTGCTGCACCGACAAGATCTGCACCTGCAGCTTTCGCTTCATCTGCTTTTGCATCTTTTGCAAATACTGCCACTCTTACTTTTTTACCAGTTCCATGTGGAAGAACCACTGAACCCCTTACCATTTGATCTGCATGTCTTGGGTCAACATTCAAATTTAATGCTATTTCAACTGTCTCGTCAAATTTAGCTGATTTAAGTGCTTTAAGTGTTTTCATCGCTTCATCAACACTGTATTCTTTTGTAATATCTACTATTTTAAGTAGAGCTTCTCTTCTTTTACTTATTTTTTTTGCCATTTTATTTCTCCGCTTTATGCTCCCACATTTTAAATCTGTGGTTATGATTTATACTCTCAAATAGTATTAGTCTACTATCTCGATACCCATTGATCTACAAGTTCCAGCGATAATTTTTGCCGCCATCTCTTTGTCGTTTGTATTCATATCAACAATTTTTCTCTCGATGATTTCATCAAGTTTAGCTTTTGTAATAGTACCTACTTTAGTAGTAATAGGGTTATCCGTACCTTTTTTAAGTCCAGCAGCTTTCAAAATAAGTTCTGATGCAGGAGGTTGCTTCGTCTCCATCGTAAAGCTTTTGTCTACATATACTGTAACAATCACTGGAACTTTAAAGCCCATTTGGTCTTTTGTTTTTTCATTAAATGCTTTACAAAACTCCATGATATTTACACCACGTTGTCCGAGTGCAGGACCTACTGGTGGTGATGGGTTTGCAGATCCCGCAGGAATCATCATTTTAAACTTTTCAGCTATTTTTTTTGCCATCTTAATTTCCTTTGTATAAATTACATCTTTTGTTTTAAGTCCTAAGAAAAGACTATAATAAATCGTAAAGCCTACTACTGAAGTAAAAACTCAACTTCAATATTAGGTTTTTGGAATTATGCTTCAAAAAGCATTCTTAGATAATCTTTTCTACTTGCGTATAGAGTATCTCTACTGGTGTATTTCTACCAAAGATTGAAACATTTAGTTTCAGTGTACCATGGTTGAGATCATACTCTTCTACCATGCCTGTAAAGTTTGCAAATGACCCATCAATGATACGAACCATTTCTCCTGTTTCAAAATCTACCTTAGGACGAGGTGCAGATTTGTTCTCCATTTTGTCCAAAATATTTTTGATATCTGCTTCTGCAAGAGGAGTAGGCGTCTTTTGTTCACCGATAAATCTAGATACTCTTGGTAAAGACTGTATCTTATGCCAAAGATCAGTATCCAGGTCTATATGTGCGAAAGCATATCCTGAATAAAGCGTACGTTCAGTAATTTTCTTCTCACCATTTTTTACTTCAATTACTTCTTCAGTTGGAACAACAATACGTTCAAGTTTCTCTTCGATACCATAATCTTGGACTAGTTGCTCAATTGCTCTTTTTACAGATTGTTCAGAACCTGAATATGTTTGAATTGCATACCATTGAAAAGCCATTGTTTATCCTATAAAACTGATGATACAATTGATGACATCAAAAGGTCAACCAATGCTAAAAATATTGATATGACAGTAACTACCAAAACTACTGCTATAAATGCTTGTCTTACTTGTACCTGTGTTGGAAATATTACTTTATGAATCTCGGCTTTAGCATTTGCTATAAATGTTGAAAGTTTTTCCATTATATGTTACCTTTTATTTGTGGCAGGCCAAGAGGGACTCGAACCCACGGCACCTGGTTTTGGAGACCAGTGCTCTACCAACTGAGCTATTGGCCTTAAATGAGACTAGCAAGTAGCCTCAGAAAACGTTTTTATTACAGTTTCATTTCTTTGTGTATTGTATGGCATTTACACCATTTACAATACTTTTTAAGAGCAAGTTTCTCTGTAGTTGTTTTTTTGTTTTTAGTCGTGTGATAATTACGTCTTGTACATTTCTCACAACCTAAGTGAACAGTTTCTCTCATACTATTTTCTCCTATTTCAAGAGCAAAGCTCTTAAAATATTCCTCTCACTAAAGCTTTGCCTTTGGCAAGATTTATAAAAAGAATATTTAATGTTTCTATACTTAAATTATTGTAATTAAGCAATTATCTTAGAAACAACACCAGCACCAACAGTTCTACCACCTTCACGGATAGCAAATTTAGTACCTTGATCCATTGCAACAGGTGCGATAAGCTCAACATTGATTTTAATGTTGTCTCCTGGCATAACCATTTCAGTACCTTCTTGAAGCTTCACTGAACCAGTTACATCTGTTGTACGTACGTAAAATTGTGGTCTATAGTTATCAAAGAATGGTGTATGTCTACCACCCTCTTCCTTGGTAAGAACATAAATTTCTGCTTCAAACTCAGTATGTGGAGTAATTGAACCTGGCTTACAAAGAACCATACCTCTTTGTACTGCTTCTTTCTCGATACCACGAATAAGTACACCACAGTTATCACCTGCGATACCACAATCCATCTCTTTACGGAACATTTCAACACCAGTTACTGTTGTTTTTTGTGTATCTTTAAGTCCAACGATTTCAACTTCGTCACCTACACATACTTGGCCTTGATCTACTTTACCAGTTACAACTGTAC